>JANNKS010000584.1:0-11252 GCA_031396425.1 Rhizobacter sp.
CGATGGCCGCCAGGTCGCCGTGCCGTGGCAGGCAAAGCAGTTCGTCGCGCCCACCGGAATGTGGTTTCCCGCCTTGCCTGTGGCGGCACTGCCGTTGTGGCAACTCGCGCAGTTGGTGATCGCCACACCGGTCAGCGCCGCATAGGGAATGTGCGTGACCGGGCGCCCATCGGCGGGTGGAAACATTCCGTTGTGGCAGCTCGAACATTGCGCCGCCACGTTCACCTGGGAGTGGTTCCATTTCGATGGCCGCCAGGTCGCCGTGCCGTGGCAGGCAAAGCAGTTCGTCGCGCCCACCGGAATGTGGTTTCCCGCCCTGCCTGTGGCGGCGCTGCCGTTGTGGCAACTCGCGCAATTGGTGGCCGCCGTGAAAGCGCTGTGATCGACCTTCGCCCCCGCCCAGGTCGTCGTCGACTTGTGGCAGGTCTCGCAAGCAGCCGTCGTCGGGGTGTGCCCGGCGGATTTGCCCACCGCGGGCGCGAAGCCACCCGTGTGGCAACTCGCGCACTGCGCCACCACCGCGACACTGCTGTGCACCCTCGCAGGTGCCCAGGCGACGAAGCCGGCCTTGTGGCAGGTGTCGCAATTGCTGCTGCTGATGCCGGCCACGCCCTGGTACGGCACGTGCGTCGCGTGCCTGCCGTCGGCGGGCGGGAAGGCGCCGCTGTGGCAGCTCAAGCATTGGCCCGCCACGGCGAGCTGGGTGTGATTCCAGCTCGCAGGGCGCCAGGCCGTCTTGGAGTGGCAACTCAGGCAATTGATCGCACCCGCCGGGATGTGGTTGGCGGTCTTGCCGGTGGCGGCGCTGCCGTTGTGGCAACTCGCGCAGTTGGTGGCCGCCGTGAATGTGCTGTGGTCCACCTTCGCACCGGCCCAGCTGGCGGTCGACTTGTGGCAGGTTTCGCATACCGTCACACCGGCATGCACCGGCGTGTTGGGCTTGCCCACCGCGGGGGGGAAGGCGCCCGTGTGACAGGTGACGCACGACGCGTTCACGCTGACGCTGCTGTGCAAGCGTGCCGGCAGCCAGGCGGTGAAGCCGCTCTTGTGGCAGCTGTCGCACGAAGGGATCGACGTTGGCACTGTGGTCGGGATGTGGTTTGCAGTCTTGCCGGTGGCGCTGCTGCCGTGGCACGACGCACAAGTGCCCGCCGTCACGCCAACGTGGTTGAATCGCGCGGCCGGCCGCCATGCCGAGGTGCGGTGGCAACTGTCACACGACGCCTGCGTGACCACGTGCCCGGCCGGCTTCCCGGTGGCCAGGCCGGCGGCGTGGCAGGTTTGACAGGTGCCCGCCGCCACGCCGGCGTGGCTGAACTTGGCACCCACGAAACTCTGGGTGCCATGGCAGGTTTCGCAACCCAGCTGGGTGGGAATGTGCTGGGTCGGCTTGACCACGTTGGCTCGGGCCAGCCTGCCGCCCGCGGTGTGGCAACTTGCGCAGTCGCGCGGCGTGCCCTTGAAAACACCATTCAGGTGGCACGACTCACAGCGCTGCGAGGCGTGCGAGCCATTCAGCGCGAAACCGGTCTTGAGGTGGTCGAAATTGCGCGACGTCGATTGTGCGAATGCGCCCGACAGGCCGAATGCCAGCAACGCAAACTGCAGCCACCGAAACGCCAGAGACATCAAGGCCACGTTGCCGCGACAAACTTCGCTCATGGGTGAAACCCTCCGGAGGTGGGTGCGGCGGTGCGACGGTTGAAGAGGCTCGCGTGTCCAAGCAGCGACGCCGTCGTTCCGATCGATTCACCCGGCGCGTCGATGCTGCCCTGGCGGCGGTTCGTGATCTGCTTCCAGTCCGATACGGCGTGGCACTGCTCGCAGCGCACGCCGAACTGGCCGTCGTGGATGTCGTCGCGCCGATGGCAGGCGACGCAGGTGTTGCCCAACGGCGCGGCGTCGCGGCCCTTGGGGGCTTCGCGTTGATGGCAGGTCTCGCAGGCCACCTTGCGGTGCGCACCATCGAGCTTGTAGTTGGCGCGCTTGTCGTGGTCGTAGTCCCACACCGGCCAGGCCCGCGTGTTGTGGCACGACTCGCAGCGTTCACCGAACCTGAGCTTGTGCTTGTCGTCCTTCTTGTGGCAGCCGAAACAATCGCGCGGCGCATCGCGGTAGCGTGGCGTCAGATGGCAGGCCTTGCATTCCACCATCAGGTGCCGCCCGGTCAATGGGTAACGGGTTCGGGCGTGGTCGAAAGTCGCGACCTTCCAGGACGCATCACTGTGGCATTGCTCGCAGGCCTTGCCCTGCTGGCCTTCGTGCTTGTCGTCCTTCTTGTGGCAGCTGTAGCAATCGAGCGGCGTGTTGCGATAACTGCGCAAGTCCTTGTGGCAGGCATTGCACTTCAGCTTGGCTTCGGCATGCGCGTTGCGCAGCTTGAACTTCGTCCGGTCGTGATTGAAGCGGCCCTGGGTGGTCTTCCAGTCGCGCTCGATGTGGCAGTCGCCGCACTTGTCGCCCAGCGTTCGGTCGTGTTTGTCGTCCTTGCGGTGGCAGCCGATGCATTCCTTGGGCGCTTCCTTGTAGACCGCGCTCTTGTGGCAGGCCTTGCATTCGATCTTCGCGTGCTCACCCAGCAGAGGAAAGCTCGTCTTGTTGTGGTCGAACTTGATCTGCTCCTTCCAGCCGCGTTCGCTGTGACAGCTGCCGCAGTCGCGCCCCAGAGACTCCTTGTGTTTGTCGTCCTTCTTGTGGCAGGCGTAGCAGTCGCTGCTGACCTTGTCCTTGAACAGGTGGCCGGTGTGGCAATCGGCGCAGCCCGTTGTGCGGTGTTTGCCGCGCAAGGCGTAGCGAGTTTCGGTATCGTGATTGAACGTGCTCGGCTTCCACGCCTTGGTGCCGTGGCAGCTTTCGCATTTCTCTCCGAACTGGCCCTTGTGACCACGCTTGCCGTTGTCGTCTTTCCGGTGGCAGGCGACGCAGGTGCGCGGAGTTTCCTTGTAGCGGTCGTCCTTGTGGCAATCGGCGCACTTGGTGTCGACATGCTTGCCGGTGAGCGGAAAGCGCGTCTTGTCGTGGTCGATCTTGGTCTCTTTCCAGTTCACCTCGGTGTGGCAGTCGGCACACTTGGCGCCCAGGCTGCCTTTGTGGACGTCTTCCTTGCGGTGGCACGACAGACAATCCACCGCCGCCTCGCGGTACTTCTTGCCTGCGACATGGCACTTGTTGCATTCGGTCTTGAGGTGCGCGCCGCGCAGCGCAAAGTCACTCTGCGCGTGATCGAACTGCTTCGGGTCGAACTCAACGATCTTCGCCTCGCGCCCCTTGTGGTCGGTGTGGCAGCTTCGGCAAGCCTGTGGCTTGATCCGCCCGTGATAGCCGGCGCGGTTGCGCATGTCAGCGCCTACGTCCTTGTGGCACGTGGTGCACAGGCCATCCTGTGCGTTGCGATCGAACTTGACGTGGCAAGCCGCGCAATCGTCGTCCACCTTGACGTGGCCCTGAATCAGCTTGCCTGGCGACAGGATCGACTCGATGCCCTGCCCCTGCACGAGCGAGCACAGGCCGAGAAGCCAGACCGACAGGGCGGCCCAGAAGAATCGACGACGCGCGGGTCGCAGCCAGGGTTCGCATTCCGGGGCCTCCAAACGCGCGTCCCGGTTCAGTACACATGCACCGCGACCACATGCGTAACCGCGCTGATGATCAACAGATAGACGAACGGAATATGAACCACGTGCCACAGCGCAAAGACACGCTCATAGGCGGTGTACTGGGCGACACTGACCACGGCGGCAAGGTAACGCCGGACCAGCTTTCGCGCCAGGCGCTGACGGTTGTGCAGGAGGTGCGGCTCCCATCCCTTGCGTTGCGCGATTCGCCGCAGCGGTTTGCGCAACTGGTAGGCGCAGATCCAGTACGTCACCCACATCTGCGCTGGAAGCCAGGTGACCTGGCGCAAGTGCGTGAACCAGCTCGGCGCAGCCTGAAGCTCGTGCTGTTCGAACGCCTGCAAGCGGCATTCCACATCCGGTGCAAATTGCAGCTTGGACCATGCTTCGCTCTGATCGAAGCCAGCCCGCACCTGCAACTCGCGCAGGCTTGCGCGCTGGCCGTTGAGCCCGCCGTGCACCCGGCGATAGATGAAGCGCCCGATGACGCCACTGAGCGCGACGATGACCATGCTGTAAAGCGCCACGCCCGCGTTTAGCGAGCCGATCCGAAACGTCGAGTGCACCAGGATCAGCAACGGTCCCCCGATGCCCAGCGTCATGTGAAACCACAGCCAGAATTTGACGCGCCCGAGACGCTGGAAAATTCGAAAGTGTTTGCGCAGCGGATAGACGAACAGCAGCAGCAGCATCACGCCGCCCGCCACGCCGATCCAGTAGCCCACGTCATCGCCCGCCTTGAACCAGCCCATGCGGCTGACCACCCAGGAACCGAGCGTGAGCAGCACCAATAGCAGGTACAACGGAAAGTCGCGCGCCGCCGACGATGGACGGCGGTCGCCACGCTCAGGCACGGCGGTTGATGCGGCGGTGATCGCGTTCATAGGATGGTTTTTGGGGGCGTCATTTCGATGCGAATGACGCGGCGCGCCAAGCGTCTCGAAGTCAACAACACAACACGCTCAGGTCCGGATGCCGAGGCTAGCGGAACTTTCTTCGATCGTTCTTAATGGCGGCGACAACGATCGTTACGGCAGGTAAGGTCCGCAGGGCCTTCGTCACGCTGCCAGGGTGGCGGTGTGCAATTTGTGGTGGATGTGCGGCTTCTGTTCCACCTTGCCCCGATGTGCCTGCGCGTCGGGCGCCGTGTTGTGGCAAGCGATCGACGACGTGGCACGGACAGTCGCTATGGCCACGCATCCGCATGCCCGCTGCGATTGCATGCAATCACGGCATCGCCGCGGCCAAGCCTGCCCATGTTCGCGACTGCCATCATGCGCTGTAAGAACCTTGGCTATCATGCGACTCACTCGACGCCGACCGGCTCTGCCTCACACTGACAAGACACACCATGAAACCATTCCTTGTCGCGGTTGCCAGCCTGACACTGGCGGCGTGTTCCACCATGTCGCCGCCCGACAACCCGCAAGGCGTGCACGGGATGATTGCCGTGAAGAGCGCGCACTCGGCCAAGGACACCATGGATCGCTTCGAAAGCGCTGTGAAGGCGGCCTCGATGAACGTCTTTGAGCGCGTCGATCACGCGGCCGGGGCGCAACGCATCGGCAAGGTGTTGCGCCCCACAGAAGTGCTGATTTGGGGTTCACCACAGGGCGGCACACCGATGCTGGAGTGCAGCCAAACCGTGGGCATCGATCTGCCGCAGAAGGCCCTGGTGTGGCAAGACCAGAAGGGTGACGTGTACCTTGGCTGGAACGACCCGGCCCATCTTGTCATCCATCGGCACGGCGCCAAGGGTTGCGAAGCCGTGACGTCGAACGTCGCCAAGGCGATCGCGGCGTTCGCAAAGCAAGCGACTCAGTGAGCCTTTGAGTGTGGGCGCGAATCGCGCGCATCGCATGAGCGCGAGAAGCGCACCCGACACATGATCGGCGCCAATGCGCGGAAAGCAAAACGCCAACCTCTCGGTTGGCGTTTTGCTTCGGCTCTGGGGCCCGTGTGCGTTGGTTGCGAGGGCAGGATTTGAACCTGCGACCTTTGGGTTATGAGCCCAACGAGCTACCAGACTGCTCCACCTCGCGACTGAGCCTCAGATTCTAGCAGGTCTGGTTCGAATCGAACGCTTCTTTGCCGAATCGAGCGCACTTGAGGGGCGCTCATCAAGGCAGAAATCAGGTCACTTTTTCAGCGGCTTCCGGCGCTGGTGCGGGTTCTGGGCGATCCACAAGCTCGACATAGGCCATGGGCGCGTTGTCGCCGATGCGAAACCCCATCTTCAGGATGCGGGTGTAGCCACCGGGCCGGGCCTTGTAGCGCGGACCGAGTTCACTGAACAATTTCGTGACGACATCTCGGTCGCGGGTGCGATTGAAGGCCAATCGGCGATTCGCCAGCGTGGCTTCCTTGGCCAAGGTGATGAGTGGTTCGACGACGCGGCGCAATTCCTTCGCCTTGGGCAGCGTGGTCTTGATGGCTTCGTGCTGCAGCAACGAATTGCACATGTTTCGAAGCATCGCAAGCCGGTGCTCGGAGGTGCGGTTGAGCTTTCTCAGCCCGTGACGGTGACGCATGGTGCGGTTTCCTTTCCTACTGACGAATAGCCAGCAGCCGTATCAGGTACTGCCGGGTGCACCGGGCCACCGAAAACGACAGCCCAATCATCCAACGACGACGCTCACGCCGTCTTTCGATCCGGTGAAGCGCTATCGCTTGTCCAGCCCCTGCGGTGGCCAGTTCTCCAAGCGACCCCCCAGGGTCAGACCGCGCGAAGCCAGAACTTCCTTGATTTCATTGAGCGACTTGCGGCCCAGATTCGGCGTTTTCAAAAGTTCGTTTTCGGTTCTCTGGATCAGGTCGCCGATGTAATAGATATTTTCAGCCTTGAGGCAATTGGCCGAACGAACTGTGAGCTCAAGATCATCGACCGGCTGCAGCAGGATCGGGTCAATCTGCGGCGCTTTGGCCTCTTCGGCCTGCATCGGGGTGCCTTGCAGATCGGCAAACACCGACAGCTGATCGACCAGTACACGGGCAGCGTAGCGCACCGCTTCTTCAGGCTCAATTGCGCCGTTTGTTTCAATATCCATCACCAGGCGATCCAAGTCGGTGCGTTGTTCGACCCGCGCACTTTCGACGGCATAGGACACGCGACGAACCGGCGAGTATGATGCGTCGAGCAGAATTGCGCCGATAGAACGATTGTCGTGGTCGGCGCGGCGTGCCGTGGCGGCGACGTATCCGCGGCCTTTTTCGACCTTGATCTGCATATCAAGTTTGCCATCTTTTGTGAGATGGGCAATTACATGTTCGGGATTCAAAATCTCGACGTCATGCGTCTGTTCGATGTCCGCGCCGGTAACGGCACCCGCCGTCGCTTTCTTCAACTTAAGCGTGACTTCATTACGGTTGTGCAGTTTCATCACCAAACCCTTGAGGTTCAGCAAGATGTCGACCACATCCTCCTGCACACCTTCAATGGTGGAGTACTCGTGGAGCACGCCGGCGATTTTCACTTCGGTCGGGGCGTAGCCCGGCATCGAAGACAACAGGATACGACGCAGGGCGTTGCCCAGCGTATGGCCATAGCCGCGTTCGAACGGCTCCATCACTACCTTGGCGTGTGCCGGGGAAATGTTTTGCACGTCGATGATGCGCGGCTTCAGGAAAGTCGTAGCATTACTTTGCATTGACGAAGGCCTCTATAAAAGATGAAGACGCACCATGCAATATATGGCGCGCCTGAAAAACGAATTACTTGGAATACAGTTCGACGACGAGTTGCTCGTTGATGTCGGCCGCAAATTCGGCGCGATCGGGCATGGACTTGAAGACCCCCGAGAACTTCTTGGAATCGACTTCCACCCAACTGGGGAAGCCATTGGCTTCAGCCAGTTTGAGCGAGTCCTGCACACGCAACTGCTTTTGCGCCTTTTCGCGCAGGGTCACCACGTCAGCGGGCTTCAGCAAATAAGACGGAATATTCACCGACTTCCCGTTCACCTGCACGGCGCAATGCGAGACCAGCTGACGCGCTTCCGCGCGCGTGGAACCGAAGCCCATGCGATAGACGGCGTTGTCGAGGCGGGATTCCAGCAATTGCAGCAGGTTTTCACCGGTTGCACCCTTGCGGCGTTCCGCTTCGGCGAAGTAAGTGCGGAACTGACGCTCCAATACACCGTACATGCGGCGAATTTTTTGCTTCTCCCGCAACTGCGTGCCGTATTCCGACACGCGCGATTGCTTTGCGCCGTGCTGTCCGGGACGCGATTCAAGTTTGCACTTGGAATCGAGCGGACGACGTGCGCTCTTCAGGAAAAGATCGGTGCCCTCACGACGGGAGAGCTTGCATTTTGGACCAAGATAACGTGCCACGTTCTATTCTCCCCGGCGATTACATGCGGCGACGCTTGGGTGGGCGGCAACCATTGTGCGGTACCGGCGTCACGTCAGCGATCGACAAAATTTTGAGGCCCAAGGCATTTAATGCGCGCACAGCCGATTCGCGGCCCGGGCCGGGGCCCTTGATGCGTACTTCCAGATTCTTCACACCACATTCCTGTGCTGCTTTGCCAGCAGCTTCGGCGGCAACCTGCGCCGCGAACGGCGTGGATTTGCGTGAGCCCTTGAAGCCCGCTCCGCCGGAAGTCGCCCAGGACAGCGCATTTCCCTGGCGATCAGTGATGGTGATGATCGTGTTATTGAACGACGCATGAATGTGCGCGATGCCTTCCGACACATTCTTTTTGACCTTCTTGCGTACGCGTGTGGCAGCGGTGGGCTTAACCATGCTTAATTCCTTCGTCTAAAACTTATTTGGCCAAGCGAATGGCTTTGCGCGGGCCCTTGCGGGTTCGCGCGTTGGTGCGGGTGCGCTGACCACGCAACGGCAAGCCTTTGCGATGGCGTGTGCCGCGGTAGCAGCCTAGATCCATCAAACGCTTGATGTTCATGGAAATTTCGCGGCGGAGGTCGCCCTCAACCGTCAGCTTGGCGATTTGTTCGCGCAGCTTGTCCATGTCACCGTCGGTCAGATCCTTGATCTTCGCGGAGGTCTTTACGCCCGCAGCAGCACAAATTTTCTGTGCGCTGGTACGGCCGATACCGTAGATCGCGGTCAACGCGATTTCGGTATGTTGATGATTGGGAATGTTGACGCCAGCAATTCGAGCCATGATGGTCTTTCTCTACTTGTCCAATTAACCTTGGCGCTGTTTATGGCGCTTGTCGGTACAGATCACGCGCAGCTCGCCCTTGCGTCGAACCAGCTTGCAGTTACGACAGATTTTTTTTACCGATGCCTGAACTCGCATAATCGCTACTCCTTCAAATTTCCACTGGCTTCCGCTTACTTGGCGCGGAAGGTGATTCTTGCCTTCGTTAAATCGTAGGGCGTCAGTTCTACGGTCACTTTGTCACCGGGGAGAATACGGATATAGTGCATCCGCATTTTTCCGGAGATATGGCCCAACACAATGTGGCCGTTCTCCAATTTCACCCGGAACATTGCATTGGGAAGTGTTTCCACAATTTCCCCTTGCATCTGGATCGTCTCTTCTTTCGCCATTAACCCTCGTTTACCCTGGATGAAAGCTGATTCTTAGCGGACCGGAAAACCCGAACCCTTGAAATTTGCCTTCTTCAACAATCCCTCGTACTGATGCGACATCATGTAGGCCTGAAGCTGCGCCATAAAATCCATGGTGGTTACAACGATGATCAACAGCGAGGTCCCGCCGAAATAGAACGGCACGTTGTATTGCAAGCGCAGAAATTCAGGCAAGAGGCAAACCAGCGTGATGTACACCGCGCCCGTCAAAGTGAGACGCATCAGAATCTTGTCTATATAGCGTGCCGTTTGCTCACCCGGACGAATACCTGGCACAAAGGCGCCACTCTTTTTCAGGTTATCGGCGGTTTCCTTCGAATTGAACACAAGGGCCGTATAGAAGAAGCAAAAAAAGATGATCGCCGCCGCATAGAGTATTGTGTAGAGCGGTTGGCCCGGCGCCAGCGCCGCACCAATATCCTTCAGCCAAGTCATGCTGTCGCTTTGACCAAACCACCCTGCAACCGTTGCCGGGAAAAGAATAATGGAAGAAGCGAAGATCGGCGGGATTACGCCAGACATATTCAGCTTCAGTGGCAGGTGCGACGACTGGCCGCCATAAAGCTTGTTGCCCACCTGTCGCTTTGCGTAATTAACCAGAATTTTTCGCTGTCCGCGTTCGACAAAAACCACCAGAAACGTGACACCAACGACCAGAATGATAATCCCGAGCACGACCGGGATCGACATTGCACCGGTGCGTGCCAGTTCCAGGGTGCCGCCAATTGCTGACGGCAGACCCGCCACGATGCCGGCAAATATGATGAGCGAAATGCCATTGCCAACACCACGCTCGGTGATTTGTTCACCTAGCCACATCAAAAACATGGTGCCGGAAACCAACGTGATTACAGTCATAAAACGGAAAGCCATGCCCGGATCAATGACCAAACCGGGCTGCGATTCAAGAGCAATCGAGATACCCACGCCCTGAAACAGCGCCAACGCAACGGTGCCATAGCGCGTGTATTGAGTAATTCGGCGACGGCCCGCTTCGCCCTCTTTTTTGATCGCTTCAAGCGGCGCGTAAACCACCGTCAAAAGCTGCATGATGATGGAAGCCGAAATGTACGGCATGATGCCTAAGGCAAACACCGAGAACCGCTCCAGCGCGCCGCCAGAGAACATATTGAACATGCCTAGGATACCGCTGCTTGCGGTTTCGAACAGCTTGGCCAATTCGACCGGGTTGATGCCTGGCACCGGGATATGCGTCCCAATGCGGAAGACAATGAGCGCCAATACCAGAAACACCAATCGGCGTTTCAGGTCGCTCATTTTGCCCATTGCCGCTAAAGGGTTGGAAGCCAAATCCGTTTCCTGTTCAGTTCTTGACTAGTTCTAAATTAAGCTTGGGGTGCCGCTTCAAGGGTGCCGCCCGCCGCCTCAATGGCAGCCTTGGCACCTTTGGTTGCAGCAATGCCAACCAGCGTTACTTTTTTCTCGATCTTGCCGGACAGGATGACTTTTGCGGACAGCGCCAGTTGCGGAACAAAGCCGGCCTGCTTCAATGCCAACAGGTCAATCGTGTCCACAGGCATTTTGGCGATTTCCGACAAACGCACCTGGGCCGTGTCATTGCGGGTCAGCGAAATGAAGCCGCGCTTTGGCAGACGACGTTGCAGCGGCATCTGGCCGCCTTCAAAGCCGACCTTGTGAAAGCCGCCCGAACGGGACTTCTGCCCCTTGTGGCCACGGCCGGCGGTCTTGCCCAGGCCCGACCCTATACCGCGACCAACACGACGGCGATTTTTCTTTGAGCCCTCAGCAGGCTTGATGGTGTTCAATTCCATGATTTTTCGCTTTCGCTTTTCCGGTCTTATGCTTCAACGCGGAGCAGGTAGCTCACTTTGTTGATCATGCCCCGGTTATCGGGCGTATCAATGACAGTGACGGTCTGGTGGGGCTTTTTCAAGCCCAATCCCCGAACACAGGCCTTGTGCGCTTCGAGACGACCAATAGTGCTCTTGACCAGGGTGACGGTGATTGTTTTCTGATTAGCCATGTGCTCTCCGATTAACCGAGAATTTCTTCGACGGTCTTGCCACGCTTGGCGGCGATTTCCGAGGGAC
>JANNKS010000629.1:0-9283 GCA_031396425.1 Rhizobacter sp.
CGATGATCGAGGGCCGCTTCGATTTCGGTTTCGCGGTCGACCTGATGCGCAAGGATCTAGGCCTCGTGCTGGACGAGGCCAGGCACAACGGTGCTCGCCTGCCGGTGACCGCAATCGTTGACCAGTTCTATGCCGACCTGCAGGCCAGCGGCGCGAACCGCCTGGACACCTCGAGCCTGATCAAGCGCTTGCGCTAGCGCCTCAACGCGACGCTGGCCTGGGCTGCAGCTCGGCCAGTTCGGAGTCCGACAGGATCTCGAAAACGCGCACGACCTTCTGCACCCCAGTCACGCCGCGCGCCACGTTGGCCGCCTGCGTCGCTTCACGTTCTGTGACCCGGCCCAGCAGATAGACGACGCCGCGTTCCGTGACCACCTTGACCGAATTGGCGTACAAGTCCTTCGTATCAACGATGCTGGCCTTGACCTTGGTGGAAATCAGCGCGTCGTTGGTTCTGGAGCCCAGCGACAGCGAGCCCATCACGACCAGTTCGTTGACAACGGACTTGACGTTGTCGACTTTCGAAACCGCCTGCTCGATGGCGGCCTTGTCGGCCTCGGTGACCACGTCGCCGGTCAACAAGACGAGCCGGTTGTAGCTGGTGCTGCTGGCCCGCCCGCGCTCGCCCACCGCTTCGCGAATTCGGCTGTTCGCTTTGACTTCGATAAGCTGGTCTTCCAGTTGGGTGGCCGAGCTGCGCCGATCGGTGACGATCATGGTGCCCCCCACGACGGCGCCCCCCAGCAGCAGCGGTGCGCAGCCGACGAGCTGGGCCATGCCGGCGACAACGATAACGGCCGCAAGGGTCCGGTAGGGAGCTGGTTTGTTCATGGGTTCTCCTGTTCGCCCAACAACTGGTTGTCTACCGCATCGCACAAGCAGTGCAAGACCAGGATGTGCACCTCTTGAATTCGCGCCGTTCGCTCATGCGGAACGCAGATGTGCACGTCGGTGTCCAGCAGCAGCTCCCGAATCTTGCCGCCACCTCGGCCGGTCAGGGCAATGATCGTCATCTCTTTGGCGTGTGCCGCCTGCACGGCCGCAATCACATTGGCCGAATTGCCACTCGTGCTGATCGCGATGAGCACGTCGCCGGGAGCGCCCAGTGCCTGAACCTGCTTCGAAAAGATGGCGTCGAAGTTGTAGTCGTTGCCAATCGCCGTGATGATGGAACTGTCGGTGGTGAGGGCTATCGCCGCCAGGCCAGGCCGTTCGCGCTCGAACCGGCCAATGAATTCCGCGGCGAAGTGTTGGGCATCGCTGGCCGAGCCACCGTTGCCACAGGCCAGCACCTTGCCGCCGCCCGTGATGCAGCCCACCAATGCACTGACGGCTTCGGCGATTGGCCTGGAAAGCACCTCGGCAGCCGCATATTTCAGGTCGGCGCTGTCGAAGAATTGCTGCTGTATGCGTTGTTCAAGCATGGGCACGGATGATATGACACGGGCACCCGACGCTGGTTCCGTGTGCGGCGCGAACCTCTGCTTCGAGGCATGTGGCGCCAGCGCTCAGGTGGCGTCGAAAGCGGCCCGCAGCCAATCGATGCGCTCACCTTCGATCGCGATCACATCGAAGCGGCACGGCGGCGTCACCTTGAGGCCGAGCAGGAAACACTGCGCTGCAAAGACGATGCGGCGCTGTTTCGTCGCTCCGACGCTGGCTGCCGCGCCGCCGTGCGCCGTGGAGGAGCGGCTGCGAACCTCGACTAAGACGAGCGTGCCGTCAGGTTCGCGCAGAATCAGATCGATCTCGCCACCGCGCGAGCCGGGGCCGGCGGCGACTCGATAATTGCGCCGCAGCAGGCTCAAACCCTGATTCGAAAGATGCGCCAATGCGCGCGCCTCGGCAGCATCGCCCAAGCCCTTCGTCGACCCACCTTTCATGACCACGCTGAACGCCCCCTTGGTGCTGCAAGCGGCCGCGAGTGCGGCTGCGGGACAGACCTACCCGCCAGCGACACTGTACGTGGTTGCCACCCCGATCGGCAACCTGGCGGACCTGAGCTTTCGTGCGCTGCACGTGCTGTGGCTGGTGGACGCGATTGCCTGTGAAGACACCCGCCAAAGTGGGGCGCTGTTGCGTCACTTCGGAATCGACAAACCGCTGTTGCCCGTGCATCAGCACAACGAACACGAAGCGGCTCGTTTGGTGCTCGCCCGCCTGGAGCAGGGCGAACGTGTCGCCTATGTCAGCGACGCCGGCACGCCGGGGATCAGCGACCCGGGTGCGATCCTGGTGGCCGCGGCGGTCGCTGCGGGATATCGCTGCCTGCCCATCCCGGGTGCCAGCAGCGCCCTGGCTGCGCTGAGCGTGGCCGGCGACACCGAGGGCGGACCGTTCCAGTTCGTCGGCTTCCCGGTCGCGCGCGGCGCGGAGCGCTTGCGCGAATTGCAGCGCGTTGCGGACAGCATGCACACCCAGGTGTTGTTCGAAGCGCCGCATCGCATCGAGGCGCTCGCGCTGTCGCTCGCACAGCTGTGCGGGCCGCGGCGTGTGACTCTCTGCCGCGAGTTGACCAAGCAGTTCGAAACGGTGATGACCCTGCCATGCAGCGAATTGCCAGCGTGGCTCGCGGCCGATGCGAACCGTACACGGGGCGAGTTTGCGTTGGTCGTGCACGCAAGGGGTGCGGCTCCAGCGGACACGCAGGCGCCGCCGCATGACGCGATGCTGCGCATCCTGATGGCGGAGTTGCCGCTGAAACAGGCGGTGGCACTGGCGTCCCGACTGACCTGCGCACCGCGCAACGCGCTTTATGAACGCGCCCTCGAGCTCAAGCAAGGCGGAGAATGACATTTTGCATGTCGCAGCCTGGCGGGGAGTGCGACACGATGCCGCCCAAGGGCCGCTGTGGATTGCGCCGCAGAGCACAGAACTGGTCCGCCTCGCAGTGAGGGATGTTGCGATCGCCTTGAAGTCGAGCGGGTTTTGGCCCCGCCGTCCGAGCCCAGCACCGACGAGTACGAACCTACAATGACGGCCTCACCCCTGAGGACTCCGCCATGATCTCGCGCGAACCCACGCTTGAACGTCTTGCCATCGCGCGTGCGCTGTTGCTTGAGCCCTTCGGCCTGACCGACGCGTCCCTCACCCATGCGCTTGCGACGATCTCGGCCCATCGGATCGACGACGCTGACCTCTATTTCCAATATACCCGCAGCGAAGGCTGGAGCCTCGAGGAAGGGATTGTCAAGAGCGGCAGTTTCGGCATTGACCAGGGCGTCGGTGTTCGTGCGGTCGCCGGTGAAAAGACCGCGTTCGCCTATTCCGACGACATTTCCGAAACGTCCCTGCTCGACGCGGCACAGACGGTTCGCAGCATCGCAGCAGCAGGGCAGAGCCGGCGTGTCAAGGTCGGGGTGACGCCCAAGGTCGCGCCGAGCCGCGTTCTGTACTCGCCGATGGACCCGATCGCCACGCTGGACAGTGCGCAGAAGGTGTCGCTGCTCGAAAAGGTGGAACGACTCGCGCGCGCGCGCGACCCGCGCATCAAGCAGGTGATGGCCGGGCTGGCGGGCGAATACGACGTTGTGTTGATCGCACGTGCTGACGGGACGCTGGCAGCAGATGTCCGGCCGCTCGTGCGCCTGTCCGTCACGGTGATTGCGGAGCAGACCATCGATGGCGAGGTGCGACGTGAGGTTGGTACGGGTGGCGGCGGGGGCCGGTTCGGCTTTGGATACTTCCACGACGGCGTGATCGAGAGCTATGTTCAGGCCGCCGTCGATGCGGCCCTGACCAACCTTCAGTCACGGCCCGCCAAGGCGGGCGAAATGAGCGTGGTCCTCGGGCCCGGCTGGCCCGGCGTGCTGCTGCACGAGGCGATTGGCCATGGACTCGAAGGTGACTTCAATCGCAAGGGCAGCAGCGCCTTCAGCGGGCGCATCGGCCAACGGGTGGCGGCCAAGGGCGTCACCGTGCTCGACGACGGCACCCTGCCGGATCGGCGCGGGTCGTTGAACGTTGACGATGAAGGCAACGTTTCGCAGCGCAATGTGCTGATCGAAGACGGCATTCTGAAAGGCTACATTCAGGATTCGCTCAACGCCCGGCTGATGGGTGTGAAGGCGACCGGCAATGGGCGACGCGAAAGCTATGCGGCCGTGCCGATGCCCCGCATGACCAACACCTACATGCTGGGCGGCGACAAGGCCAAGGAAGAGATCCTTTCTGGCCTCAAACGTGGTCTGTACGCCACCAACTTCGGCGGCGGCCAGGTCGACATCACGAGTGGCAAGTTCGTGTTCTCTGCCAGCGAGGCTTTCTGGGTCGAGAACGGGCGCATCCAGTACCCGGTGAAGGGCGCGACGATCATTGGCAACGGCCCGGACGCGCTGACGCGAGTGAGCATGATTGGCAACGACATGGCGCTCGACACGGGTGTGGGCGTATGCGGCAAAGACGGGCAAAGCGTTCCTGTTGGCGTGGGGCAACCGACCTTGCGAATCGACCGGCTCACGGTCGGCGGTACGGCCTGACTGCTTCGAGGCAGGTTGGCGCCCGTAGTGGCGCCGACGAACCGGTGAGCCAGTTCAGCCGTGGTAGAGTCCGGCGCATGATGTTTCGTGGATTTTTCTTTGCGTACTTTTGGTTCTCGTACCGCCTGGCGGTTGGAGAGGCAAGCGCATAGACCGAGAAACAGCGCAGCAATCCCCAAAAACCGCCGGCAAAGCCCGGCGGTTTTTTTTCGCATCAGACCCACCCAAGTTCCCCGCCCCAGGAGTTGACCGCCATGCCCAGCAAAGCCCCGACCGTCGGCGAAGGCCGCTATGCCCCGAGCGAACGCACCAGCCAGACCGATGATCAGAGGATCAAGGACGTGACCCCGCTGCCGCCGCCCGAGCACCTGATCCGCTTCTTTCCGATCGCTGGTTCTGCCGCGGAGCGCCTGATCGGCGCGACGCGCAGCGCGGTGCGGCAGATCATGCAGCGAAAGGACGATCGCTTGCTGGTCATCATCGGCCCCTGCTCGATTCACGACCCTGCCGCGGCGCTCGAGTACGCCCGTCGCCTGAGAGAGCAGCGCGATCGGTATGCCGACACGCTTGAAATCGTGATGCGCGTCTACTTCGAGAAGCCGCGCACGACGGTGGGCTGGAAGGGCCTGATCAATGACCCCTACCTCGACCAGAGTTATCGCATCGACGAGGGGCTGCGCATTGCGCGTCAACTGCTGGTGGAAATCAATCGCCTCGGCATGCCCGCCGGCAGCGAGTTCCTGGACGTCATTTCGCCCCAGTACCTCGGAGACCTGATCGCCTGGGGCGCAATCGGCGCGCGCACCACCGAGAGCCAGGTTCATCGTGAATTGGCGTCTGGTCTGTCAGCGCCAATCGGGTTCAAGAACGGCACCGACGGCAATATTCGAATTGCGATCGATGCCATTCAGGCCGCGGCCCGACCGCACCACTTCCTGTCGGTGCACAAGAACGGCCAGGTGGCCATCGTCGAGACCAAGGGCAACAGGGATTGCCACGTCATTCTGCGGGGCGGCAAGGCGCCCAACTACGATGCGCAGCACGTGGCCGCGGCGTGCAAGGAGATCGAGGCCGCGAAACTGGACTGCGCCTTGATGATCGACTGCAGCCATGCCAACAGCAGCAAGGAACACGAGCGCCAAATTGACGTGGCGCGCGACATCGGTGCTCAGATGAAGGCCGGTACCACCTGCATCTTCGGTGTGATGGTCGAGAGCCACCTGCTCGGCGGGTCGCAGAAATTCAATGCCGGCAAGGATGATCCATCAAAGCTGGCCTACGGCCAGAGCATCACCGACGCGTGCCTTGGCTGGGACGATTCGTTGGCGGTACTGGAGACGCTGCACGGGGCGGTGAGGGCGCGACGCCGTTAGCACTCAGGTGGTGAAAGGCTCGCCGCGCCGCCCTGCAACGGAATTTCAAGCATTGGAAGGCCGATGACCAGCAACAACAGGTAAGCCGTTGCCACGGCCTGTAAGGGGGGTAATGCTGGGCAATTCCGGCGGTCACGCGCACCCGATCTCGGGTGCAATGCGGCAACGGTTCTTCGGACCGGTGGAGAGATACCATGAGCCGACCCTCAGTTGCCGTACAGATCGTAATGCTGGCTTCGCTGGTCTTTTCGGGGTTAGCGGTGCAGGCCGAAGCACCGCCTGTGCCAGACGCCACGACGGCCTGGGATCGGGTCATCATGGAAGCTGCGTTCAGCCGCGTCGATGCCAACGACGACGGCACGGTGACGAGAGCGGAAGCATCGCGCCTGGCCGCGATGGCCGACCGGTTCGATGCGCTTGATGTCGACCATGACAGCGCGCTCAACCTGGAAGAATTCTCGGTCGGTTTCTCAGCGGCACTTTGAGGGCGCCGCCCTGCCGCGGTGCGCAAGACTCAGTTCGCCTCGAAGCTGCTGCGCTTCTCAGGACCCCTCGCGCGCCAGGCGTTCGCTGTTCCAGTAGACATCGTCGCCGCCCAGACCGTCGAGGTTGGCGCGGTTCAAGACTCTCGCCAGCACGAAAAGCAAGTCGCTGAGGCGATTCAGGTAATGACGCGGTTCGGCGCGGACGGTATCTGACCCTCCCAGAGTGACCACCGCCCGTTCGGCCCGGCGTGCGACGCTGCGTGCCACATGGGCCAACGCCGCGCTGCGCGTGCCAGCCGGCAGGATGAACTCAGCAAGCCGCGGCAATTCGGCGTTGTAGTGTTGCAGCGCTTCATCGAGCCGCGCCACTGCCGACTTCTTGAGCAATTCGAAACCGGGAATCGACAGTTCGCCGCCAAGGTTGAACAGCTCGTGCTGGATCACGACCAGCAACTCGCGAACATCGGCGGGCAAGGGTTCGGCGAGCAGGACGCCCAGATGCGAGTTGAGCTCGTCAACCTCGCCCATAGCGCAGACCCGCAGGTGATCCTTCGGCACTCTGGAACCGTCGCCCAGCCCCGTCGTCCCGTCGTCTCCGGTTCGGGTTGCGATCTGCGTCAGACGGTTGGCCATGGGCCGGATGCTAATGCCTGACGGGCAACGCGTCAGTTCTCAATAGAATCGCCCTCATGCGTGCCCGTTGGGCGCGCCGGAGCGCTGCCATGAACGCACCCCTGCCGTCCCATGCCCTGCCGGCTTTCGAGCATCGGCCCGTTCCACCGACGATGCTTTCGGCGCTGAAGGCGCGCTTCGCCGAACGTTTTTCGACCGCGCAGGCGGTGTGCGAGCAGCACGGGCGCGATGAATCCCCTTTCGAGGTCACACCGCCGGATGCGGTGGTGTTTGCAGAAAGCACCGAGGACGTTGCCTATGTCGTCAAACTGGCCCAGCAACACGGTGTTCCGGTCATTCCTTTTGGTGTGGGTTCGTCGCTCGAGGGGCACCTCCTGGCGGTGCAAGGGGGAGTCAGCATCGACTTGAGCCGCATGAACCGCATCGTGGCGGTGCACCCCGAAGACCTGACGGTCACCGTTCAGGCCGGTGTCACCCGAACCCAGCTGAATCGCGAAATCAAGGACACCGGGCTGTTCTTCCCGATCGACCCGGGCGCGGATGCCACCCTGGGTGGCATGGCGGCAACCCGGGCGAGTGGAACGAACGCGGTGCGCTACGGAACGATGCGAGAGAACGTCCTGGCACTCCAGGTCGTTACCGCGAATGGCGAGATCATGAAGACCGGAACACGCGCCAGAAAGTCAAGCGCCGGTTACGACCTGACCCGCCTGTTTGTGGGCAGCGAGGGCACGCTGGGCGTGATGACCGAAGTGACAGTGCGCCTGTATCCGCTTCCTGAGGCGGTGCTTGCCGCCGTCTGTCATTTTCCGGACGTTGGTGCGGCGGTCAATACAACGATTCAACTGATCCAGCTGGGCGTGCCGATCGCACGCTGCGAATTGCTCGATGCAAACGCGGTGCGCGCCGTCAATGCGCACGACAAGCTCACGCTGCTGGAGCAGCCGATGCTGCTGATGGAGTTCCACGGCAGCGCCGCGAGCGTGAAGGAACAGGCCGACACGGTGCAGGAGATTGCGCGCGAGTTCGGCGGCGAACAATTCCAGTGGGCCACCACGCCAGAAGAGCGCACCCGGCTGTGGACGGCGCGGCACCATGCCTACTTCGCGGGCATGCAGTCGCGTCCGGGCTGCCGCACGGTTACCACCGACACCTGTGTGCCCATCTCTCGCTTGGCCGAGTGCGTGACGACGGCACTCGATGATGCGAAACAGGCCGGGGTTGCGCACTACACGGTGGGTCATGTCGGCGACGGCAACTTCCACGTTGCCTACCTTGTCGATCCGAAGGTGCCGAGCGAGCGCGCCAGCGCCGAAGACCTGAATCAACGTCTGGTGCAGCATGCGTTGCGGTTGCAGGGAACGTGCACCGGCGAACACGGGGTGGGGCTGCACAAGCAAGGGTTCTTGGTTGACGAGGCCGGCGCGGTGGCGGTCGACATGATGCGTACGATCAAGCACGCCCTCGACCCCAAGAACATCATGAACCCGGGCAAGATCTTCCCGTTCTGAGCAGGCCGCGTATGGCCGATCGGCCGGACTGGTTCGGTCGCGCAGTTCGGGCATGGCGCGCTGTCGGCCCCTGCACGGGTCGATGCGCCAGCCCTTGAAAAGGCTGGTGTCCGCCCCCAGATCCAGGCGCCGGGGCAGCGTCACCATTCAACAGCAAACACCATGAACAAGCAGACACTCTCTTTTCAGGCCGAGGTCAAACAGATCCTCCATCTCGTCACGCATTCCTTGTATTCAAACAAGGAAATCTTCCTTCGGGAACTCATCTCGAATGCGTCCGATGCCTGCGACAAATTGCGTTTCGAGGCGCTCAACAACGCGACACTTTACGAAGACGCTCCGTCACTGGAGGTTCGCGTCAGCTTCAACCTGGAAGCCAAGACGATCACGATCAGCGACAACGGCATCGGTCTGTCGCATGACGAGGCCATTTCGAATTTGGGAACGATCGCCAAGAGCGGCACGCGTGAATTCATGGCCGCGCTGGAGGGTGACCAGAAGAAGGATGCGCAGTTGATTGGTCAGTTCGGCGTCGGCTTCTACAGCGGCTTCATCGTTGCCGACCAGATCATGGTCGAGTCGCGCCGCGCCGGCCTGAAGGCCGACGAGGGCGTGCGCTGGAGCTCGCAGGGTGATGGGAACTTCGAGGTCGAGTCCATCACACGTGCGCAAAGGGGTACCACCGTCATCCTGCATTTGCGCGCCGAGGAAGACGAGTTTCTGAGTGCGTGGAAACTGCGTTCCATCATCGGCAAGTATTCGGATCACATTTCCTTGCCGATCCTGATGCAAAAGGAAGAGTG
>JANNKS010000700.1:0-5827 GCA_031396425.1 Rhizobacter sp.
GCCGTGTGGATTTTGCTGACCTCGCTGAAGACCGAGTCCGAGCTGGTCAGCAAGCCCATCACCTACTTCCCGCACAACCCGACCCTGGCCAACTATGTGCAGGCCTTCACCGACCAGCCGCTGCTCAAGTATCTGGGCAACAGCCTCGCGGTGGCCTTGAGCGCTACCGTGTTCTCGCTCCTGGTGTCGGCCCTTGCAGCCTACGCCATCGCGCGCTTGAACCTGAAGCGGCGGCAACTGATCCTGACCTGCATCGTGGCCTCCTCCATGTTCCCGCTGGTGACGTTGCTGGTGCCGATCTTCGAGACCATGCGCACTCTCGGCCTGCTCAACAGCTACACCGCGCTGGTGCTACCGTACATCGTGCTGAACCTGCCGGTATGCACCCTGGTGCTGGTGAGCTTCTTCCAGAGCATCCCAAAAGACCTGGAGAACGCCGCGATGATCGACGGCTGCACGCGCATGGGCGCGCTGTGGCGCGTGGTCGTGCCGCTGGCGGCGCCGGGCGTGTTCACGGCCGGCATCCTGGCGTTCGTCAACTCGTGGGACGAGTTCCTGCTGGCGCTGTCCTTGAACAGCAACCCGAACTTCCGCACACTGCCGGTGGGCATCACGCTGTACCAGGGCGAGTTCACGTTCCCTTGGCCCATCATTTCGGCGGCGCAGATCGTGGCGATCGTACCGATCGCGGTGCTGATCGCAATCTTTCAGGAACGTGTGGTCGGTGGCCTGACGCAAGGCGGCCTCAAAGGCTGACGTCGCATGCCACGCGCGCAAATTCTTGTTCAACCCGGACCGCTGTCGCTTTCGGCGTGCGCGAATGTTCGGAAACTTCCAGCCCGGATCGTCCGGGCATTCCCTAGCAACCAAGAGGAGTCAACATGAAGAGATCCATCAATCTGGGCGCAATCGCAATCGCAATCGCACTTGGGTTTGCTGTCGGGCCGATATCGGCCCAGGGCGTCACCATGGCCGGTCGGTTGGACATGGGCCTGCAGAGAATCGACAACGGAACGACAACGCAAAAGCGCGTCGACAGCGGCACCTACACAGCTTCGCGGCTGATCTTTCGCGGCAATGAAGACCTGGGCGGCGGCCTGGGAGCGCTGTTCTATCTCGAACACCGCTTCAACGCCGACACCGGCCTCCCGCAAAGTGCGAAGTTCTGGAACGCCGGCTCATATGTCGGCCTGTCGAGCACGAACTGGGGCACGGTGACGCTCGGTCGCCAGTACGTGCCGATTTTCTGGCCGTTTCTCTGGTCCGACGACACGGGCAACGCGAAACTGCATGGCTACAGCGCGGTGCAGTCGGTGCAGCGCAGCAACTTCGCGCGCGTCACCGCCGCGGCGTCACCGATCAAAACCGCAGGCGGGTTGGACTCCATCGCCGGCGGCATCTATGCGCTGAACATCAGTTCGGCGTTCGAAGACAACCTGGTCGTGTACAAGTCACCGTCGTTTTCCAACATCTCGGCGTCGCTCGCGGTCGGCGCACCCGAGGGGTACCCTGCCGGCAACGGCAAGATCTACGGCGGCAACGTCGAATACCGCACGCCGGCCAACTACGTCGGGGTCGGCTACAACTCGAAGGAGGGGCGTGTTCCGGCTGGTGGTGTTGCCGAGTCGAAAATCACCGAGTGGGTGCTCGGCGGACTGTATTCCGTGACCAAGGAATTCAAGGGCTGGGGCAACTATCACCGCTGGAATTTCGATTCCGCCGGCGCCACGCTGAAGGGCAATGACTACATGCTCGGTCTGTCTTACGGGTTGCCGCTCAGCATGGTGTGGATCAACTACGCGAACAAGAGCGTCGATAACTGCGTCGCGTGCGACTCCAAGGGCTTCGGCATCGGTTACCACTATCTGCTGTCCAAACGCACCGAGCTGTACACGGCGCTGGGCAACGTGAAGAACGAACCGAACTCGGCGAACAACTTGGCCGGCTTCTCGCCCGACGCGCCGGGCAAGTCGATTCGCGGTCTGGTGGCCGGCATCTACCATAACTTCTAGGCGCAACCCCAGAGCGCGCGGGGACCACAGCGCGCGCTGACAATGGAGAGACAGTGATCCAGAAAATCCGCTACGGCGTGATCGGCTGCGGCAGCATGGGCCGCGAGCACATCGAAAACATCAAGGCGCTGGACGGTGCCGAGCTGACGGCCATCGCCGACCCGCAGCCGGCGAGCCGCGCTGCCGCGGCAGCGCTGCTCAGACAAGCGCCTCTTGCGTTCGAGCACCACCGCGAGCTGCTTGCGAGCGGCCTGTGTGACGCGGTCGTGATCGCGACGCCGAACTTCACCCACATCGAGATGATGCGCGATGCACTCGCGACCGACCTGCACATCCTGATCGAAAAACCACTGGTGACGCGCATCGAAGACGGTCTCGAACTGGTGCAGCGTGCCAGCGGGCGGCGTGCACTGGCCTGGGTGGCACAAGAGTACCGCTACATGCCGCCGGTGGCGGAGATGATCCGCATGGCGCATGGCGGCGCGGTCGGCCGGTTGCACCAGGTTGCGATTCGTGAACACCGTGAGCCGTTCTATCCGAAGGTCGGCGACTGGAATCGCTTCACCGCAAACACCGGCGGAACGCTCGTCGAAAAGTGCTGTCACTACTTCAACCTGATGGACCTGCTGCTGCGCGAGAAGCCAGTCCGCGTCTTCGCCTCGGGCGGGCAGCGTGTCAACCATCTCGATGAGCTCTACGACGGGCGCACGCCCGACATTCTGGACAGTGCGTTCGTGATCGTTGAATACGCCAGTGGCGCACGCGCCATGCTCGATCTGTGCATGTTTGCCGAGAACTCGATCGACAGTGAGCACATCACCGTCGTCGGCGATCAGGGCAAGCTCGAGTCGTTGCTGCCCGCACTCACCCTGCGCCATGGCCGGCGCGAAGACTGGGGCACGCGCAAGGCGTGGGGCGAAGCTTCAGGCACAGGCCAAGGGGTCTCAGTGCGCCGGGTCTGGGACACCAACATCAAATACGCGGGTCAACATTTCGGCGCGTCGTACATCGAGCACTCCCGCTTCGCCCAGGCCATTCGCGCCGGCACGCCGGCCGAAGTGACTCTTGAGGAAGGGTTGCGCAGCGTGGCCACCGGCCTGGCGGCGCATCGGAGCATCGAGACCGGCCGTCCGATAGCGCTGAACGAGGTTCTGCCCGCCGCCTGGTGTTAAGCCGCGCCCCACGACCATGACGCACTACGAATCGCTCAAAAACAAGCTGGTATTCATCAGCGGCGGCAGCTCGGGAATCGGCGCCGATCTGGTACGCCACTTTGCGGCGCAGGGTTCGAAGGTCGCATTCTGCGGCACCCGCGCCGACGGGGGCAAGGCGCTGATCGAAGAGATCGAGGCACTGGGCCAGCCAGTGCCGGTCTACGCAGCCTGCGACGTGCGTGACACGCCCGCCTACCAGGCGCTGCTGGTGAACGTGATCGAGCGTCAAGGACCGATCCGTGTGCTGATCAACAACGCCGGGCGCGACGACCGGCATGCGATGGAGGACGTGACGTCGGAGTTCTGGGATGACCGACTCGCGCTCAACCTGAAGCACTACTTCTTCGCGATCCAGGCGGTCGCGCCCGGCATGGCGAACGCCGGTGGCGGTTCTGTGATCAACATGGGCTCGGTGTCGTGGATGCGCGGGCGCCCGAACCTCGCCGGCTACACCACGGCGAAGGCTGGCATCCTCGGCCTCACACGAACGCTCGCGCGCGAGCTCGGCGCACGCAACATTCGCGTGAATGCGGTCGTTCCTGGCGCCATCGTCACCGACCGCCAGACCACATTGCACCGCGACCCAGCAGCCGACCAGGCCTTCCTCGACGCGCAGTGTTTGAAGATCCGCCTCGACGCCGGCCATATCGCGCGTGTCACGCTGTTCATGGCGTCGGAAGACAGCGACGGAATGACGGGCCAGCACGTGCTGGTCGACGCCGGCATTGCCCAGTGTTCGGTGATGGGGTGAACGTCGTTCCTTGAATATGCCACGCGCAACCGCCTCAGCTCAGCCGCGACAACAGGTTCACATAGTCGTGCTGCGCCGTCACCACGGTGCTGATTCGCCATTCCACCGGCTGGCCGCCGAGGCCGAGCGCGATCCGGCGCACTTGCAGCACCGGCTGCCCCAGCGCGACGCCGAGCACCCGCACAGTCGCGCGATCGGCGCCGACGGCGCGCACGCGTTCGTGGGCGCGCGCGACGGTGATGCCGAACTCCACCTGGTACAGGTGGTAAATCGTGCTCTGCCGCTTGCGCCAGCGTTTCTCGGTCAGGCCGCGAAACAACTTGGCCGGTATCACGAGGCGGTCGTAGACGACGGCGCGGCCCTGCAGTCGCAGTCGGTTTTCGACCTGGAATGCGCTTTCGCCGACTGGCAACGCGAGCGCGGCAGCGGCCTCTTCGTCGAGCCGCATGCGCTCGAACGACACGAGGTCGACCGCGGGCGCATCGCGCAGCCCGTCGCTGCGCTCGACGTGAAAGAACTGGAACAGAAAGCGGTCGCTCGTGTGCGTGGCGACGAACGTGCCCCGGCCCTGGCGCCGCACCAGAATGTGTTCAGCGACCAGGTCGTCGACCGCGCGGCGCAGCGTACCGATCGAAACGCCAAAACCGGCTGCAAGTTGGGTCTCGCTGGGCAGGGCCTCGCCCGGTGCAACGCTGCCGGACTCGATGGCGCGCAGCAGCGAACGCTTGACGGCGCGAAACAACGGCATGCCGGCGGCGTCGGGCGCGATCGTCTGCAGTGCGGCATTGGCGGCATGGCGACGCGAGACCGTTCGGGCCTGGGACATGGAGATGATTCTAGGGCGATCTCGCTGCACCCAAGTCTGACCCATTCGAGTCATCTATATGACTTGTTTGACACGAAGAAAACGGGCCGAGATACTGTCCATCGATTCGCGCAACGGGCGAGTTCCACAGGAGACTCAGAATGATTCATTTCGTATTGCACGATGCCCACGACAGTGTCGCCGTGGTGGTGGTGGAAGGCGTCAAGGCCGGCACGGCCTTGAACGGCTGGATCATGGATGAAGACCGCATGATGAAGGTCGACGCCCGCCAGGACATTCCCATTGGCCACAAGGTCGCGCTCAAGGACATGAGCGTGGGCGACACCGTCGTCAAGTACGGCATCAGCATGGGCAAGGTGGTGGCGCCCATCAAGGCGGGCGAACACGCGCACGTGCACAACATCAAGACCAAGAGATGGTGACCACCCCCGGATAGGCTGACGCCGATCCCCACAAGGGGGCGCCGCTGCCCGAAGTTGAGCAAAGCCGGTCGGCGGCGGCCACTCGATTCAACCGAACTCGGAGACTTTCCATGAGCGTCATTTCCAAAGACACCACCTTCCTGGGCTACCGGCGTGAAAACGGCCGCGTCGGCATTCGCAACCACGTCGTCATCCTGCCGCTGGACGATCTGTCCAACGCCGCGGCCGAGGCCGTGGCGCACAACATCAAGGGCGCGCTGGCGATTCCGCACGCCTACGGCCGGCTCCAGTTCGGTGCCGACCTCGACCTTCACTTCCGCACCCTGATCGGCGCCGGCTGCAACCCCAACGTCGCGGCCGTGGTCGTCATCGGCATCGAAGACGGCTGGACACAGAAGGTCGTCGAAGGCATCAAGAAGACCGGCAAGCCGGTGGTGGGCTTCGGCATCGAGCTGCACGGAGACCACGACACGATCATGCGCGCCAGCAAGGTGGCTCGCGAGTACGTGCAGTGGGCCAGCGAGAAGCAGCGCGAAGCCTGCGCGATCAACGAGCTATGGGTCAGCACCAAGTGCGGCGAGAGCGACACCACCAGCGGTTGC
>JANNKS010000717.1:0-5016 GCA_031396425.1 Rhizobacter sp.
GATCACCGTCAGCACCTCGGCGCTGGCGGTCTGCTGCGCCAGCGCCTCCTGCGTCTCGTTGAACAGCCGCACGTTCTCGATCGCGATCGCCGCCTGGGCGGCAAAGGTGCGCAGCAGGTCGATGTGCTTGCCGTCGAAGGGCTGCACTTCGGTGCGGCGGACCAGGATCGAGCCTAGCGCGCGGCCCTCGCGCAGCAGCGGCACGGCCAGCGTGGTGTGGTGGCCGTGCCGGCGCGCGAGTTCGCTGCCGCGCGGGTAGTCGTCCTGCGAGTGCTGCAGGTCGTGCACATGGACAGGGGTGCGGTCGACGATTGCCCGCCCCATGACGGTGCTGCGGTCCAGCGGTACCGGCTCGGCGGGACCGCCGATGTTGCCGATGGAGGCAACGCCGCGGATGACCTCGCCTTCGCGAAGGATGATGTCGACGAACTGCGCCGCGCAGATCTTGGCCGCGCGCTCGGCCACCGCCCGCAGCACCGGCTGCACGTCGGTGGGCGAGCCGGAGATCACCTGCAGGATCTCGCTGGTTGCGGTCTGGCGCTGCAGCGCCTCCTGCGTCTCGTTGAACAGCCGAGTGTTCTCGATGGCGATCACCGCCTGATCGCGGAACGACTCGGCCAGCGCGATTTGCTTGGGGCTGAACTCGCGCGCCTGGTTGCGACCGAACACCAGCACACCCAGGCACTCGTCGCCTCGCATCAGCGGAAGAAAGATCGCCGAGCGCAGCCCGAACTTGTCGTGCACCTCCTGCTCCAGCGGCGGCAGCGAAAGTGTCGACCAGTCCGGCAGGTGCAATATCGACTTCGACACGATCGCCCGCGAAGGAAAATTGTGGTCGGGGTCGACAGGCATGCTCGGTGCCACCAGTGGGGTAATCCGGCCAGCCGCGTTGGCGCCGGCCACCGGCGTGACCACTTTGTCGTCGGAAATCAACACGAACGCGCTGTCGCTGACGAGCAGACGCACCCCCGCCTCGACGATCGCATCGAAAACCGGCGTCACGTCGGTCGGCGACTGGCTGATCACACGCAGGATGTCGGACGTGGCCGTCTGCTGCGCCAGCGCCTCCTTGGTCTCGTTGAACAACCGCGTGTTCTCGATCGCGATCAGCGCCTGGTCGCGGAACGACTCGGCCAGCGCGACCGCTTTGTCGTTGAAGGCGTTCGCTTTTCTGCTGCCCAGCACCAGCACGCCCACGCAGTCGTCGCCGCGCAGCAGCGGCAGGTACAGCGACGAGTTCAGGCCCAGCTGTTCGTGCCGCACCTGCTCGTGCGGGGGCAGCTCCACCGCCGACCAGTCGTTCACGTGCAGCATGGCCTTGCTGCGAATCGCGCGCGACGGGAAGTTGGCCGCCGGGTCCACCGGCATCAGCTGCGAGCCAGGCACGGGTGCCAGGCCGGCCGGGGTGGCCATGGCCTTGGGCGAGTAGGTGTCGCCGCTGACGGTCTGCACCAGGGCGATGTCGCATCCCAGGTGTTTGACTGCTGTACCGACCAGAGCCTCGAACACCGGCTGCACGTCGGTGGGCGAACTGCTGATGACGCGCAGGATGTCGGCGCTGGCGGTCTGGTGGGCCAGCGCCTCTTGCGTCTGGTTGAACAGCCGCGCGTTCTCGATGGCCACCACCGCCTGGCCAGCGAAGGTCTGCAGCAGCGCGATTTCCTTTTCGCTGACGCTACCCAGCCGGGCCAGGGCGACCGCGATCACGCCCAGGCCGCGGCCTTCCTTGATGAGCGGAATGACGACCAACGAGTAGCTGCGGCCGAGTATTTGAGCGTTCCTGCGCACGCTCGCCGTGACGTTCGGGTTGCTCAGCACGTCGAGGTCGACCCGAGCATGCCCCGCCTTGATGACCGCCTCGAAGCTCGAGCCGGCCAGTGGCACCGGCGGGCGATCGCGCAGGCGCTCCGTCGTTGCTTCGGCTTCGGCAGGCGACGCGAACAGCGCCTTGCCTGCCGCGCTGAACCTGAAGTGCTTCAAGTGCACCTGGCCGTCGTCGGCGATCAGGAAGATGTTGGTTCCCATCGCATCGTCGATCAGCTGCTCGAACTTTTCCAGAATGAGATCGAGCACCGGGGAGGCGTCGCCCACGGACCGGCTGATCACGCCCAGCACGTCGGCTGAAGCCTTCTGCCGATCCAGCGCCTCCTTCGTCTCCTTGAACAGCCGCGCGTTCTGGATCGCGATCACCGCCTGGTCGGCGAAGGTCCTCAGCAGCTCGGCGTCCTTCTCGGTGAACGGCGCTGGCGGCTGGCGCGTGATGTGGATCGTGCCGATGCCTTGCCCGTTCCACAGCAGCGGGGCGATCAGCTTCGAGTAGTTGCCGATGTCGCGCGCCATCTGCCGCATGTTCTCGGGCACGCCCGGGCCATTGAGCATGTCGGGGTAGTGCACGACGCGCTGCTTGCGGATCGGGTAGGACTGGTAAGCCTGCGACAAGGGACGCGGGAACCCGCGGTCCAGGAACGCGCGAGCCTGCTCCTCCGTCGTCCCGGCGACGGCGATGGCGGCGTGCTCCACCTGACCGTCGTCGCGCACGCGCGACAGGATGACGCTATGTCCCGAAAAGAGCCGTTGGCAGGCCTGCACGATGGCCTGGAAGACCGGCTGCGCATCGGCCACCGAGTGGCTGATGACCTTGAGCACCTCGCCCGATGCGCGCTGCTGCTCCAGCGCCAGCTGCAGGGCACGCGCGTCGGCTTCGGCCTGCTGTTGGGCCGAATCCAGACGCTGCAGCTTGTCCAGCGCTGCAGCGGCAAACGCCGCGAGCCGGGTCAGCAGCGTGCGGTGGCCGGTGTCGAAGCGGCTGCGCTCGCCTTCGATGTCGGCGTACACCACGCCCAGCACCCGCTCGCCCTGCAGCATCGGCGCCACCAGGCACGAGCGCTGGTGTTGCGCAGCGGCGCCTTCGGGGCCGTGGCGCAGCCGGCTGGACTTGTACTTGCGCGCAGCGGCGAGCCAGGGCGTCACCGCCGTCAGCAGATCATCGGCGCTTTCGTCAACGGGCAGCCGTGCGCCGGCGATGCGCAGGTGCTTGCCGTGCGGCAGCACCAGCAGCACCCTCTGCGCGGCGAGCAACTCGAAGGCCTCGTTGACGATTGCCCCGCACAGCCCGGGCTCGTCGGGCTGCTGCAGCAGGCGCACGCTGCTGTCCATCAGCGGCTCCAGCGCCGGGTGGGCGGGGGGCTTGCGGCGGGGGGATTCAGATGTCATGTCGGGCCTTTACCAGTGCCAACGATGGGTGATTGCAACGACCGACAAGGCACTGTATATTGATCGTGTTGAGATCAACATATCACACGCAGTCATGGCACTCCAGATCGCAAATCCGTCCGTGGTCAGCAAGGTCGAACGCCTTGCCAAGCGCACCGGGCTGAGCAAAACCGCCGTGGTGGAGCGCGCCGTCGACCGGCTGCTCAACGAAACCGCGCAGCCTTCCAAACAAGCGGCGCGGTTGACCGCCTTGCTCGCCCAGCTCGACCGCATCCCGGATCGCAGCGACGCCTCCAACCCCTTGGAGTGGGACGAGCAGGGCTTGCCGAAATGATCGTCGTCGACACCTCGGCGATCGTGGCCATCGCGTTTGCGGAACCCGAGCGTGACGCTTTCGTGCGGGCGATTCAGAGCGCCGAGCGCGCCCTGATCAGCACCGTGTCCGTCGTCGAGGCGCGTATGGTCGTGCACGGCCGGCGCGGGCAACGCGCGGTCGTCTTGGTGGATGACCTGCTTCGATTGCCGATGTTCGACATCACCCCGCCGGGGCCGGCCGAAATGGACGCGGCCTACGCCGCCTTCGTGGCCTTTGGCAAGGGCAGCGGCCATGCGGCCGCCTTGAACTTCGGCGACGTGTTCAGCTACGCGCTGGCCAAGGTGAGAGGCTTGCCGTTGTTGTACAAGGGCACTGATTTTTCGGAGACCGATATCGCCAGTGCAATCAGCCCGTGAACCGAGGCACAGCCACGAATTGATGCTGACCAGATGCTTTGATGCTACAGCGCCGCCATGTGCACCAACCCCGCCAATGGCTTGTCGCGGAGTCGACGTCACCGGTGCGGCTCCGCTCGAACGGGACCGACCCGAAAGATTCGCTTCGCGATAAAATGCATTATTCCTACGTTTCTGCATCAGGTGCCCACATGCGAACCACCTTCACGCTCGATGACGACGCAGCCGCGCTGGCCCAGACCTACGCCAAGGCGCGCTCGTTGCGGCTGGGCAAGGCGGTGTCGGAGTTGATCCGTCGCGCCAGCGCGCCGCCGATGACGCTGAAGAAGAAGGGGCAGGTGTGGGTGATCCAGACGCCTCCGGGTACACCGACGCTGACGTCCGAGCAGGTCAAGAAGGCCATGCTCGACGAGTTCATCTGAGGCCTGCGCGTGGCCGTCCACCTGCTGGATGTCAACGCGCTGATTGCCCTGGGCTGGGACAGCCATCACCACCACGACACGATGGTCACCTGGTTCAACCGCCGCGCACGTGAGGGTTGGGCCACCTGCGCCATCACCCAGGCGGGATTCGTTCGCGTACTCAGCCAGCCGGCGGTTGCCAAGGAGGCGCCGTCGATCGCCAAACTTGCCGAATCCCTGGCGCACAACCTCGCGCACCAAGCGCATCGCTTGCTGCCGCTGGACTTCGGATTCGCTGATGTCCTGGCGTGCTGCAGCGGCGGTGTGGTGGGTCATCGGCAGGTCACCGATGCCTACCTGCTCACCGCCGCGGTTCGGGCGGGCGCACGCTTGCTCACGTTTGACCGCGGCATCGCGCAGTTGCTGACCACCGACGCCGAACGTCAGCGCCACGTGCTGGTGCTCGGCTGAGGCTCCGGCCGTCGTCACGCGCGGCTCCTCGCCAGCTGCAAGGCCTGCACCAGCGCATCCACCCGGATCGGCTTGGTCACGTAGTCGTCCATGCCGGCGGCCAGGCATTCCTCGCGGTCGCCTTGCATCGCATTGGCGGTCATCGCGACGATGCGCGGCCGTTCGTTCGCCTGCCACTTGGCGGTGATGCGGCGTGAGG
>JANNKS010000719.1:0-1922 GCA_031396425.1 Rhizobacter sp.
TGCTGGGCGGGGGCCACTGATGCGCTGGCTGAACGAGGCCGCGTCGGCGACCCAGATCACACACGGCAAGCGGCTGTGGCTGTATGCGATTGCCGCATTGGTGCTCGCCTTCCTGATCGTGCCGACGCTGATCGTGATTCCGATGTCGTTTTCGGCCTCGCAATACCTCGAATTCCCGCCGCGCGAATGGTCGCTGCGCTGGTACCGCAGCTATTTCGCGTCGAGCGCCTGGATGCAGGCCACCGCCACCTCGTTCCAGGCCGGCGCGTTGACGACCCTGCTCGCCACGCCGCTGGGCACGCTTGCCGCCTACGGCCTGTTCGTCTCGAAGTTCCGCTGGGTCCACCTGATCCATGTGCTGCTGATCACGCCGCTCATCGTGCCGGTGATCCTGGTCGCGATCGCGGTGTTCTACGTCTACGTGAAGCTCAAGCTCGTCAATTCGCTCACCGGCATCGTGCTGGCGCACAGCATGCTCGCGGTGCCGCTTGTCATCATGATCGTCACCTCGGCGCTGAAGAGCTACGACATGAACCAGGAAATGGTGGCGCGCAGCCTGGGCGCGTCGCGCGTGAGGGCGTTCATCAGCGTGACGCTGCCGCAGATCCGCTTCGCCGTGATCAGCGGCGCGCTGCTCGCGTTCCTGACCTCGTTCGACGAGGTGATCCTGTCGATGTTCGTCTCGGGCGGGTCGAACTCGACATTGACGCGCAACATGTTCAACGCGCTGCGCGACCAGATCGACCCGACAATCGCGGCGATCTCGACGCTGATGATCGTCGTGACGACGCTGCTGCTGGCGCTGGCGCAGGTGTTCGGCAAGGCCAAATCGCCTTGACGCCACGCTGGCCAAGCCCCGGCTGTGAGGGTTCGAATGGCGGCCCACCGGGCTGGGCCACGGGCACAATGGGCGACAGCAAGCAAGGGACTCAATGATGAAACGACGCACCCTGATCGGCACCGGCGGGCTGTGGGTGCTGATGCCAACGGCGTTCGCCCAACCCGCGCGCAAAGTCCCTCGGATCGGCGTGATCGTCACGGCAACGGCCTCCGGCAATGCCGGCCCACAACCGGAGAGCCTCCCGATCAAGTCGCTGCTGCGTGGGCTGGGTGAACTCGGCTACGTGTACGGGCAGCACTACGTGACCGAGGTTCGCGGTGCCGAGGGCAAACCGGCTCGCTACCCCGTCATCGCTGCCGAACTGGCCGTGGCAGGCGTCGACGTGGTCGTCGGCTCCGGGCCGGCGCTCGCCGTGCTCAAGATGGCAACGACAACGATTCCGGTCGTGATGTCGGCCGCCATCGACCCCGTCGCCGAGGGTCTGGTGCAAAGCCTCAGTCACCCCGGAACCAACTTCACGGGGCTGAGCCATCAGTTTCCCGAAACCGCCGGCAAATGCCTCGAGTTGCTCAGGGAAACCGCCCCCGGCGCCGGTCCGGTCGCGGTGCTGTGGGACCGTGGCTCACGCACGACCTGGGAGGCGGCGCAGCTGGCCGCCAAGACGCGCGGCTGGAAACTGCTGTCGCTCGAAATCAAGGACGCCGGCGAGATCGAGGCGGCGTGCAAGTCGGCGGCGGACGCGCGCGCGAGCGGCCTGCTCGTGCTCACCGGTCTGATCTCGTTTCCGAACCGTCAGCGCATCAGCGAAGCGGCCGTGCAGAACCGCCTGCCGGCCATGTTCGACATGCGGCCCTATGTCGACGCCGGCGGGCTGATCTCTTACGGGGCGGACCTGCTCGACATCTGGCGGCAGGCGGCGCGCTTCGTCGACAAGATCCTGAAGGGCGCCAAGCCCGCCGACCTGCCGGTCGAACAGCCGACCCGGTTCGAACTGGTGATCAACATGAAAACCGCGAAGGCCCTGGGCATCACGATTCCGCAGACGGTGTTGCTGCGGGCGGACGACGTGATCCGCTGAGCG
>JANNKS010000740.1:0-4110 GCA_031396425.1 Rhizobacter sp.
CACTCTCGATGACCCGCTCCTTGGTCACGCCCACCATCTGGCCGAACGAGCTTTGCATCGTCTCCTCGCCGTAGACCGCCGTGGCACTGGTCATCAGGCGGCTGGGATCGACCAGGTGCCGCGCCCCGGCCGGGTGAACGATAAGCCTGGCCTGAGGCAGGCTCTGCATCAACAGTCCGGCGCCACCCGCGTGGTCGAGGTGCACATGCGTGGCGATCACGAAATCGACTGACTCGCGTGGTACGCCAACGGCGTCGAGTGCAGCAAGCAGACGCGGCACGGCGTGGTTCGTGCCGGTGTCGATGAAGGCCGCACGGTCGTCCTCCACCACCAGGTAGCTCGCGTCAAACCGTTCCCGGTAGTAGCCGGTGTCGATGACGTGAACGCCGTGCGGCAAGGTGTCTAGGAACGGCAGCGGGCTCGACATGTAGAAATGCTGGATCCGGCGGACTTCAGGCGGCGGATTCTAGTGTCCCGTCGGACTGCGAAGGCAGGCGCTGCGCTGACGGAACGTCGCAGCCGAAAGCGGATCAGAATGGGCGGAACAATGGCTTGGAGGAATTGCCATGACATCCTTGCTCTTGCAAAAATGCGCCAAGGTCCGATGGTCGTTGCTGTTGGTGGCCCTGCTGGCTGGCTGCGGGAGCTACAGCCCGCAAGCCTTGGCGCCGGGGAGTTCAATCGACGCCACCACGCAAGCGATGGGCCGGCCCACAGCCGAGTACCCGCTCGCCCCATTGGGCAAGCGCCTTGAGTTTGCTCGCGGGCCGTTCGGCTTGCACACCTACATGCTCGACTTCAACGCTTCCGGATTGCTGGTTTCCTGGAGCCAGGTGCTGTACGAGGAAAACTTCGCGACCATCAAGAATGGCATGACGAGTGACGGCGTGTTGCTCGCACTCGGCCATCCGGCGCATCAATTCGGCGTCTGGTCGGGTCGACAGACGATGTGGGCGTATCGATTCGACTCGCCGCAATGCCAATGGTTTTTGGTGGGGGTCAATCCGCAAGGCCAGGTCGCCAGCACGACGTATGGGCCGGACCCTCGCTGCGAGGCGGGTTCAAAGGCCGATCGCGACTGACTTCGGGTCGACTCCGACCCGACCATCGCCGATCATGACGCTGCGCCTGTTCGGCATCCCCAACTGCGACACGGTGAAGAAGGCGCGCACCTTTCTCGTGCAGCGGGGAGTCGCGTGCGAGTTTCATGATTTCAAGAAGCTTGGCGTGCCGCCGCAACGCCTCGGTGCCTGGGCCAGCGCGGTCGGCTGGGAACGTTTGCTGAACCGCCAGGGCAGCACCTGGCGCCTGCTCGACGAGCCGGTGCGCCTGCGTGTGCTCGACGCGGTCAGTGCGTGCGAGCTGATGCTGGCCGCGCCGAGCGTGATCAAGCGGCCGGTCGTCGAGTGGCCGGACGGGTCGATCAGCGTGGGTTTCGATGCCGGCGCATGGTCGGCGAGGGTTTGAGGCCTGGAAGGGTGCCTGCGCGGGTGATCAGAGCCGCAGATCGAACGCAGCGCTCGCGGCGACAACGCCATTGATGCGCACGTCGATCAGGTGCTTTCCCGCGTGATAGCGGCGCGTCGTGACCGGGCGCATCGAATGTGATTTGCGCAGCTCACGTGTTTCGTGCGCGGCCAGGTCGATCACCCAACCCTTGAAGACCTTGGGCGTGGTCTGACCGTTCGCCTTGACGTGGTGCACGGCGTAGTCGATGGCAAGCTTCTGGCTCCGCGCCGCAGCGGAAACCAGCCGCAACTGCAACTCGAGTGAATCGCCAATGCTGACGCGCCGTTTCGACAGCGCCAGCATCGCGTCGCCGCGAAATCGTTGCGCGACGCCCCACAGCTTGAGCATCGGTGCGTGCCCCTGCTTGATGAGGGTTCGGCTGGCGTGCTTCAACAGCGCGGCGCGTTGCGCCGGGGCCTGCGGCAGATGCTGCTCGAGCCAGGCCACCACGAGCGCCGGATGGTCCTTCGCGATGTCGTTCAGGTGATTGGCGACGCTGCGCCGCACGTAGTCGCTCGAATCGTCCTGCAGCGTCGCGAGCAACGGCAACGTCGGGCCCGGGTCGGCGATCAGCGACTTGAGCTGCAGGCCCCAGGGCAGGCGTGGCCGGCTGCCCTCGCTGACCAGGCGGCGCACATGCGGATTCGGGTCGTGGGCCCATTGCTCGAGCAGCCTGAAGCTCAGTTCAGTGTGCTGCGCGATGAACGGACGAATCGCGAATTCGGCGGTGAATCGCTGTGTCATCGCATGCAGCGCCGACAACGCGCGCTGCGGCGAACCCAGGCCATTGCGCGCCACGAACACCGTCAGCGGCCAGACCGCCCAGCCCGCCAGCCCAGCTTCGGAAGTCCGCTGTGACTTCGGCTCTGCACCCGTGTCCGCCGGGCCGAGGCTGGCCTCGAGGATGTCGGCGGCCTTTGCGAAGTCTTTCGGCAAGGTCGCCTCGAGCGCAGCACAGAGGTGTTCGGCACGTGCCTTGAACTCCAGTTCACCCAGCCCGGTCTGCGCCAGCGTTTCGAAGCGGGCACGGTCGAACGCCGGCCAGGCGCGCGCGAGATGGTGCGCGCAGTCGCGCACCGTCTGCGCGTTGATCAGGTTCTTGAACGGCTCCATCGGTGGCCGCCCCGCCGCAGGCGCCGGTGCCCTGGGGCGGGGGCAGGGGAACCTGCGTCAGGCAGCGAGCAACTGCCTCAGGACATACGGCAGGATGCCGCCGTGATGGTAGTAATCCACCTCGATGGCCGTATCGATGCGCAGCGTGACGGTGATGTCGCGCTTGCTGCCGTCCGCTGCGGTGATGACCAGTTTTGCATCGCTCTGAGGCTTGATGTCGGCGTCGAGTTTGACGTCGATCACCACGTCGCCCTTCAGGCCGAGGTCTTCCCAGCCCATGCCGCCCTTGAACTGCAGCGGCAGCACGCCCATGCCGATCAGGTTGCTGCGGTGGATGCGCTCGAAGCTTTTCCCCACCACGGCCTTGATGCCAAGCAATGGGGTGCCTTTGGCGGCCCAGTCGCGCGACGACCCGGTGCCGTATTCTTCGCCGGCGAAGATCACGGTGGGCACGCCGGCGTGCAGGTACATCATTGCCGCGTCGTAGATTGCCAGCTTGCTGCCCTTCTCGGGCCCGTTGAGCTGGTACAGCGTGTAGCCGCCTTCTTCGCGCGAACCGTCGGCCTTGGCGGGCAGCATCAGGTTCTTGATGCGCACATTGGCGAAGGTGCCGCGCATCATGACGTCGTGGTTGCCGCGCCGCGAGCCGTAGGAATTGAAGTCGGCCTTGAGCACGCCGTGCTCGAGCAGGTACTTGCCGGCTGGCGTGGTGTCCTTGAACGATCCGGCGGGTGAAATGTGATCGGTCGTGATCGAGTCACCGAACAGGCCCATGATGCGCGCGCCGCTCACGCCGGAGGTCATGGCTGCGGGCACCATCGTGAAGCCCTTGAAGAACGGCGGCTCGGCGATGTAGGTGCTCTTGGGCCAGGTGTAGACATTGCCCTTGCCGCCTTCGATGCGCTCCCAGAGTTCGCCCGGCGCGCTCTTCACCTTGTCGTAGTTGGCCTTGAACGCCTTGCCGTCCATCGCGAACTTCATCAGCTTGTAGACCTCGTCGCTGCTCGGCCAGATGTCGCCGAGGTAGACGTCGCGCCCGCCTGTGCCCTTGCCGACCGGCTCGGTCATCAGGTCCTTGGTCACCGAGCCGGCGATCGCGTAGGCCACGACGAGCGGTGGCGAGGCGAGGAAGTTGGCCTTCAGATTCGGGTGGATGCGCGCTTCGAAGTTGCGGTTGCCCGAGAGCACTGCGGCGCAGATCAGGTCGTTGTTGTTGATGAGTTCGTTGATCTCGGGGGTGAGGTCGCCGGCGTTGCCGATGCAGGTGGTGCAGCCGTAGCCGGCGACGAAGAAGCCGAGCTTTTCGAGGTAAGGCAGCAGGCCCGCCTTGGTGAGGTACTCGGTGACGATGCGCGAGCCGGGCGCAAGTGAGGTCTTCACATGCTTCTTCACGGTGAGGCCGGCCTCCACCGCCTTCTTCGCGAGCAGGCCGGCGGCGAGCAGCACACCGGGGTTGCTGGTGTTGGTGCAACTGGTGATCGCCGCGAT
>JANNKS010000327.1:0-24536 GCA_031396425.1 Rhizobacter sp.
CAAGGGCAGGCCGCCATCACCTGCGCCACCGATGCCGTGAGCTTCTTCGCGTAGGGAACGTGCAGGAACTCATTCGGACCGTGGGCGTTCGCTTTCGGCCCGAGCACACCGCAGACCATCATCTGCGCGGCAGGAAAACCCTGCTGCAACATGCTCATCAGCGGAATCGTGCCGCCCTGGCCGATGTAGCCGCAGTCGGCGCCGAAATGCGCCCGTGACGCAACGTTCAGCGCATCCTCCAGCCACGGCGCCAGCGTGGGCGCGTTCCAGCCGGTCGCCCCCTGCGCGCCGACACGGCCATCGGCCGAGAACGTGACGCGCGCGTTGTACGGCGCGTTGTCTTCGAGCAGGCTTTTCAATTCGGCGGCGGCGCGGTTGCCATCGATCAGCGGCGGCAGCCTCAGTGAGAGCTTGAACGCGGTGTAGGGGCGCAACACGTTGCCGGCGTTGCGCATTTCCGGGAAGCCTTCGGCGCCGGTGACCGACAGCGTGGGCTGCCAGGTGCGGCGCAGCAACGCGTCGCCGGGGTCGGTGGTGGTGGGCAGTGCGAGCGCACCGTCCGCGCCGCAGGCCCAGGGGAAACGTTTCCACACCTCATCACCCAGGATTCTCGCGGTGGCGCGCGCCTGTTCGACGCGGTCCGGCGGAATCTCGCAATGCAGGCTGGCAGGCAGCAAGCGCCCGGTCTTGCTGTCCTCTAGGCGGTCGAGCACTTGGCGCAGGATGCGAAAGCTCGAAGGCACCAGGCCGCTGGCGTCGCCCGAATGCACACCCTCGCTGAGGATTTCCACTTTCAAGGTGCCGCTCACCATGCCGCGCAGGCTGGTGGTGAGCCAGAGTTGATCGTAGTTGCCTGCGCCACTGTCCAGGCACACCACCAACGCCACATTGCCCAGGCGGGGTCTGAGCACGTCGATGTAGGCCGGCAGGTCAGGCGAGCCGCTTTCTTCGCAGCTCTCGATCACGCCCACGCAACGCGGCCGGGCAATGCCCTGCGCATCGAGCGATTCGATCGCGGTCAGCGCCGCATACACCGCGTAGCCGTCATCGGCACCCCCGCGCCCGTACAACAGGCCGTCGACGTACTTCGGCGTCCAGGGCCCGAGGTCGTTGCGCCAGCCGCTGAATTCGGGCTGCTTGTCGAGGTGACCATAGAGCAGGATCGTGTCGGCGCTGGCCGGCCGGGTGGCGGGCACTTCGAAGAAGATCAGCGGCGTGCGCCCTTCGATGCGCACCACCTCGAGCTTGAGGCCGGGGATGCGCCTCCCTTCCACCCAGGTGGCGGCGTCGCGCACGACGCGCTCGAGATGACCATTGCGCTGCCAGTCGGCGTCGAACATCGGGCTCTTCGCCGGCACGCCGATGTAGTTCGTCACCGCCGGAACGATCTCGCGGTCCCAGGCCTGGTTGGCAAATGCGGCCAGTGCACCGGCTTCGTCGGGCCGCAGGGGCAGGGAAGGGTCGCGTGCATTCATGTTGATCTCCGGGTGTGATGGGGACGAGGCCCGACGAACAGCGAGTTCCGGCTGGTCAATCGCATTTAGCGGCCTAGTGTAGGTTGGGAAAACGCGCGGTCAACCAACCCTGCAACACCTCGAACACCTGCTCACGTTCGGGTTCGTTGAAGATCTCATGGAAGAGGCCCGCAAACTCGCGTGACGACACGGTTGCCGCTCCGGCCGCCGCCGCAAACGCTGCGCTGCCAGCCGGCGCCACGCAGCGGTCGGCGCCGGCGTAGATCAGCTGCGTCGGCACACGCCAGGCAGGCGCATCACGCAAGACCCACTGACCCGCATCGACGATGAAGCGCACCAACGCGGGTGTGACGCGGTCGTGCACGAACGGGTCATCGACGTAGGCCTGCACGACCGCGGAGTCTCGCGAGATCCCGGCCGGCTTGAGGCCATTGCCCACCGCCAGATGGGGTGCGAGCCGACCCAGCAGCGCGAGCAGGAGTTTTTGCGCGCCATTCATGCCCGGGTCGAGCGCTGGCGACGACAGCACCAAGCCTGCAACTTCCTGCGACCAGGGCGCCGGCTGCGCCGCCAGACCTTCCGCGACGAAACGCGCGGCGATCAACCCCCCCAGGCTGTGCCCCAGCAACACCAGCGGCTGCGCCGTGGTGCCGCGCACCGTGGCCATCACCTGCGCGAGGTCACGCAGCAGTGCATCGGGCGTCGGCAGGTCGCCGCGCGTGCCACCGCTGCGGCCATGGCCGCGCTGGTCGTGGCCGACAACGCGCCAACCCCAGGCCACCAGCCGGGTTGCGAGTGCCTCGTAGCGCCCCACATGTTCGCCCAGGCCATGCACGATCAGCACCGTGCCGCGCGGCTGCGCACACGGCCACTCGCGCCAAAACAGGTCCAGGCCGTCAAAGGTTTTCAGGATGTTCAGCATGATGCGTGCAGTGTAGGCAACTGTCCGAGCCGAAGAGCCTTCACGCCACCCGAGGGCTATCGCTAGCCCGATCGCGCCGCACTTGCGGCACAGTACGGGTTCAGCCGTCTTGGAGCCTGCATGAACGACTACTTCGAACTCAGCCTGAACGAGGGCGTCGCCCACCTGGTGCTGAACCGCCCCGAACGATTGAACACGATGGCGCCGCCGTTCTTCCCGCTGCTGCGCGACGCGGTGCGCAAGCTTGCCGATGAAGGTGCGGCCCGGGTGCTGGTGATCTCTTCGACAGGAAAGCACTTCAGCGCCGGCATGGCGCTCGACGAGTTCGACGGCAATGAAGCGATGCTGCTCACCGGCAGCGCGCGGGCGCGCCTGAATTTTCAGGAATCGCTGCGTCGCCTGATCGACTGCTTCAGCGCCCTCGACGAAGTGCGCTTCCCGGTCATCTGCGCCATCCAGGGCGGCTGCATCGGCGGTGCGCTCGACCTCGCCACCGCCTGCGACATCCGCGTCTGCAGCGCCGACGCGTTTTTCACCGTGCAGGAAATCCACATCGGCATGATGGCCGACGTCGGCGTGTTGCAGCGCCTGCCCAAGATCGTGCCACAAGCGGTGGCGCGCGAAATGGCCTACACGGGCGACCGAATGAACGCGCAGCGCGCGCTTACAGTGGGCCTGGTCAATGCGGTGCTTCCCGACGCCGCTGCGACGCTGAATCATGCGCTCGCACTGGCGCGCAGCATTGCCGCCAAGTCGCCGCTGGCCATCGCCGGCAGCAAGCTGGCGCTCAACCATGCGCGGGACCACGGCACCGCCGCAGCGCTGCAGCAGATGACCTTGCTGCAAAGTGCGATATTCGACATCGACGAAATGGCGCGCGCGATCTCGGCCTGGAAAGACAAGTCCGCAGCCCAGTTCGACGCGCTGCTGCCGGTGGCCGCGGTGAGCGCCGACGTGGGCGAGCGCCCATGAGCGACGCCATGCGCGCCACCGACCCGATCGTCGCGGCAGCGCAGCGAGCGCACCGATGACCTCGCCTGCCATGCCCGGAACACATGCCCCGCTCGGCGCGAGTGGCCTGAAGGTGTCACCGCTGTGGCTGGGCACGATGATGTTCGGCGACCGCACCGATGAGGCGGAAGCGGCGCGCATCGTCGACGCCAGCCGCGAAGCCGGCATCAATGCGATCGACACCGCCGACGTCTATGCCGGCGGCGAATCGGAACGCATCACCGGCCGGCTGATAGCGCCCGACCGCGAACGCTGGGTGCTCGCCACCAAACTCGCCAACCCGACCGGGCCAGGGCCGAACGATCGCGGCCTGTCGCGCCGCCACATGCTGCGCGCAGTCGACGCCAGCCTGAAGCGCCTGGGCACCGACTGGATCGACGTGCTCTACCTGCACCGTGAAGATCACAGCACACCGATGGAAGAAACGCTGATGGCGCTGACGGACCTGATCCGCAGTGGCAAGGTGCACCACTTCGGCGTGTCCAACTTTCGCGCCTGGCGCGTCGCGCGCATGGTCGAGATGTGCCGCGCGATGGGCATGGCGCAGCCGATCGTCTGCCAACCGCCCTACAACGCGATGTCGCGCGCGATCGAGACCGAACTGCTGCCCTGTTGTGCGCACTATGGCGTGGGCGTGGTCGTCTACAGCCCGCTGGCACGTGGCGTGCTGAGCGGCAAATATGCGCCCGGCGCCGAGCCGCCGGCCGACTCCCGCGCCGCGCGCAACGACAAGCGCATCATGCAGACCGAGTTCCGAACCGAATCGATGGCGCACGCCCAGACCCTGGCCGAGCATGCGCGCGGGCGCGGCCGCGCACCGACCCAGTTCGCACTCGGCTGGGTCTGGAACAACGCCATGGTGCACGGCCTGATCGGCGGGCCACGCACGCTCGCGCAGTGGCAGGACTACCTCGGCGCGATCGGCACGCCGTTCGACGCCGAAGACGAAGCGCTGGTCGATTCGCTGGTGGGCGCCGGGCATGCCTCGACGCCCGGCTACACCGACCCGGTGTACCCGGTGGAGGGCCGCAAGCCGCGCACGGCCTGACAGGGCGGCGCCTTGACGCGGGAACAGCGTCAACCCGGTGGCGAGCGTACAGCCTTCGCCGCGCGCGCCAACCCTCACGTCATTGGGCCGCGGTCGTTTCCTGCCAACCACCCCCCAACACCTTGTAGAGGGTCACCAGATTCTGCGCCTGCACCGCGCTGAGCTGCAGCGTCGCCTGCTGGGCCTGGAACAGGCTGCGCTGGGCGTCGAGCACGTCCAGAAAACTGGCTGCACCTTTGCGGTAGCGCAGCTCGGCAAGGCGGCCGCGTTGCAGCTCGGCGTCGGCCTGGGCGCGTTGGGCGCGCAGCTGTTCAACCAGGGTCTCGCGGCCGGCGATCGCGTCGGCCACTTCGCGAAACGCGATCTGAATCGCTTTTTCGTATTGCGCCACGGCGATCTCGCGGTTCACCTTGGCCAGGTCCAGCCCGGCCTGGTTGCGCCCGGCGTCGAACAGCGGTTGCAGCAGTTGGGCTGCACCGGTCAGCGCGAAGCGCCCGCTCGTCAAGAGGTCGCCCAGATCGCTGCTCGTCACACCCGCGTTGGCGGTGAGCGTGATGCGCGGAAAGAAACTGGCGCGCGCCGCGCCGATGTTGTGGTTGCTCGCCATCAATTGTTGTTCGGCAGCTCGCACGTCGGGCCGGCGAGTGAGCAGGTCGGACGGCAACCCGGCCGGCAGGTCGGCGCCGAACTGGCCGGCATCCAAGGGCTCACCTCCGGGCAGATCATCGGGCAAGGGCTGGCCGAGCAACAACACCAGCGCATTGGTGTCGAGCAGGCGTTGCCGGCTCGCCTGCGCCAGCGCAGCACGCCCGCCTTCGAGCAACGATTCGGCCTGGCGCAGATCGAACTCCGACGTTGCGCCATGCTTGAACTTCAATGCGATCAGGCGCGCCGACTCTTCGCGCGTCTTCAGCGTCTCGCGCGCCAGGGTCAACAGCGCGTCATCGGCGACCCACGCGATATAGGCGTTCGCCACCGCGCCGATCAACGCGATGTGCACCGTCTTGCGCACCTCTTCGCTGGCCAGGAACTGCGCAAGCGCGGCGTCGCTCAGGTTGCGCACCCGGCCGAAGACATCGAGCTCATAGCTCGACAGGTTCACGCCCAGCGCGTAAGTTTGCGTCAGCCTGCCCGCCGAACTGGGCTGGCGCGCCGCCGACAGGCCCGCGCCCACGCTCGGCCATTCGTCGGCACGCCGGATCTGGTAGAGCGCGCGCACCTGTTCGATGCCGAGTGCGGCGATGCGCAGGTCGCGATTGTGGTTCAGCGCGATCCCGATGAGCCGCTTCAGGCGCACATCGACAAAAAAACGCTGCCATTCGATATCGGCGGTTGCCGGTGCGGCCGCCGCCGTGGCGGCGGGGTCGACGCCGGGAAAGTTCGCTGCCACCGGCGCGGCAGGGCGCTGATAGGGGGGTGCGAGATTCATGCACCCGCCCAGCAGCGCGATCGTTGCGAGCGCGCCCACGCCGCGCTCAAACATCGCCACGCTCCTGGACCCCGGGCGCGGCCTGCTGGCCCGCGGCCGCTGCCGCGTATTTCTGGCGTTGGCGTTCGCTGCCCTTGAAGATGCGCCGCACGACGACGAAGAACACCGGAACGAACAGCACCGCCAGCACGGTCGCGGTGATCATGCCGCCCATCACGCCGGTGCCGATGGCGCGCTGGCTCGCCGAACCGGCGCCGCTGGAAACAACCAGCGGCAGCACGCCGAGGATGAACGCCAGCGAGGTCATCAGGATCGGGCGGAAACGCAGGTGGCTGGCCCGCAGTGTTGCGTCGACCAGCCCCATGCCGCTGGCATGCAGGTCCTTGGCAAATTCGATGATCAGGATCGCATTCTTGGCCGACAGGCCGATCACCGCGATCAGCCCGACCTTGAAGAACACGTCGTTGGGCATGCCGCGCATCGTCGCGCCCAGCAAGGCGCCGAGCACGCCCAGCGGCACGACCAACAGCACCGCGAGCGGAATCGACCAGCTTTCGTACAGTGCCGCCAGGCACAGAAACACCGCGAGCAGCGAGAACGCAATCAGGATCACGGCCTGTGCGCCCGAGAGTTTTTCTTCGCGCGAGACACCGGTCCACTCGAAGGCGAAACCCGCCGGCAACTGTTCAGCCAGGCGTTCCAGTTCCTGCAGTGCATCGCCGGTGCTGTAACCCGGAGCGGCGTCGCCGACCAGGCGCATCGATGGATAGCCGTTGTAGCGGATCGTCTGCACCGGGCCGGACACCCAGCGGGTGCTCGCGAAGGCCGCCAGTGGCACCGCCTTGCCCTGCAGGCTCACCACGTTGAGCTGCAGGATCTGTTCGGCCTGCATGCGCGCCGGTGCATCAGCCTGCACGACGACGCGCTGCAAGCGGCCCTGGTTCGGAAAGTCGTTCACATAGCTCGAACCCAGCGCGGTCGACAGTACCGTGTTCACGCTGTCGAAGCTCACCCCCAGCGCGTTGGCGCGATCGCGGTCGATGTCGATCCGCAGTTGCGCCGCGTCTTCCAGTCCATCGGGGCGCACCCCCGTCAACACCTTGCTCTGGCCCGCCAGGCCGAGCATCTGGTTGCGCGCCACGAGCAAGGCATCGTGCCCCGCTCCGCCGCGGTCCTGCAGGCGAAAGTTGAAGCCGGTGGCGTTGCCGAGCTCGCGAATCGCCGGCGGGCTGAGTGGAAAGATGATCGCATCGCGAATGCGCGACAACCCGCCCAGGGCACGCGCCGCAACCGCCCTTGCGGACTGCTCCGGGCCCTTGCGCTCGCTCCAGTCCTTCAGCGTCACAAACGCCAGGCCGGCGTTCTGGCCAGCACCGGAAAAGCTGAAACCCAGCACGCTGACCATCGCCTCGACCTCGGGCTGCTTGAGCATGAAGGACTCCATCTGCTGCATCACGCCCAGCGTGCGCTCCTGCGTGGCGCCGGGCGGCAACAGCACGTTGACGAGCAGGAAACCCTGGTCTTCGTTGGGCAGGAATGACGACGGCATGCGGGTGAACATCCAGCCCACCAGGGCGACGATCGCGACGAACACCAGCATCACGCGACCGGTGCGGCGAAGAATCTGCGCCACCAGGCTTTCATAACCCTTCGTCGTGCGCGTGAACAGGCGGTTGAAGGCGCCGAACAAGCCCCGTTTGGCGTGGTGATGCCCGGCCTGCACCGGCTTGAGCAGCGTCGCGCACAACGCCGGCGTGAGCGACTGCGCGAGAAACACCGAGAACAACATGGCGCTCACCATCACCAGTGAGAATTGACGGTAGATGTTGCCCACCGACCCGCCAAAGAACGCCATCGGCAGGAACACCGCCACCAGCGTCACCGTGATGCCGATGATTGCCGCCGTGATCTGGCCCATCGCCTTGCGCGTCGCCTCGCGCGGCGACAGGCCCTCTTCGCTCATGATGCGTTCGACGTTCTCGATCACGACGATCGCGTCGTCGACCAGGATGCCCACCGCCAGCACCATCGCGAACATCGTGAGCACGTTGATCGAATAACCGAATGCGAACATCACGGCGAACGAGCCCATCAGCGCGACCGGCACGACGATGGTGGGAATCAGCGTGAAACGGATGTTCTGCAGGAACAGGTACATCACCAGGAACACCAGGATCACCGCCTCGACCAGCGTCTCGACCACCTGTGCGATCGAGATCTTCACGAAACGCGAGCTGTCGTACGGAATGTCGTAGCGCATGCCGGCCGGGAAATAGCGCGACAGTTCCTGCATGCGCACCCGGATCGCGGCGCTGGTGGCCAGCGCATTGCCGGTGGGTGAGAGCTGCACGCCGATGCCGGTGGAGGGTTTGCCGTTCAGGCGTGCCGAGGTGGCGTAGTTCTGGCCCCCGAGTTCGATGCGCGCCACGTCGCGCAGCCGCACTGTGGAACCATCGGTATTGGCTCGCAACACGATGGCACCGAACTGCGCCACCGAATTCAGCTGCCCGCTGACCACCACGTTGGCCGAGATGCCCTGCCCGGCCACCAGCGGCAGGTCACCCACCGTGCCCGACGACACCTGCGCGTTCTGGGCGCGGATCGCGTTCGTGACGTCACTCGTGGACAGGTTGAAGCCGACCAGCTTGGCCGGGTCGAACCAGACGCGCATCGCGCGCTCGGTACCGAACAGCTGCGCCTGGCCGACTCCGGCAATGCGCTGGATTTCGGGCAGCACGGTGCGCGAGGCGTAGTCGCCCAGCGCGATCGGGTCGAACTGGCCGTTCGTCGACGACAGCACCGTGAACAGCAGAAAGTTCGAACGCGCCTTGTCGACCCGCACGCCCTGCTGCGTCACCGCCGCGGGCAGGCGCGGCAGCGCCCGGCCGAGCCGGTTCTGCACGTCGACCTGCGCCAGGTTGACGTCGGTGTCGGGGTCGAAGGTGATCGTGATCTGGCCGAAGCCGCTCGACTGGCTGAGCGACTCCATGTAGATCAGCCCGGGCGAGCCGTTCATTTCCTGCTCGATGACGCTGATCACCGTGTCTTCAAGGGTTTGCGCCGACGCGCCGGGATAGCTCGCCGTGACGACGATCGACGGCGGAGCGACGGTCGGAAACTGCGCGACCGGCAACCTCTTCACCGCCACGCCGCCCAACACGACGATGAACAGCGCGATCACCCAGGCAAAGATCGGCCTGTCGATGAAAAAAAGAGCCATGCGCGATACCGGCTCAGTTGCCGCTCGCAGGCGGAGAAGCGCTCTTTGGCTCGGACGCTGCAGCGCGGGTCTGCGCCGCGGCCACCGACCCCCCCGACATTGCGACACCCGGTTGCCAGGGCACCGCCTTCACCGGCGCACCGCCGCGCAGTTTCTGGAAGCCGTCGGCCATCACCTGTTCACCCGCAGCAAGCCCCTCCAGCACAACCCAGGCACCGCCCTGCGCGGTGCCGATCTTCACCGCCCGGGGTGCCACCTGACCGTCGGCGCCGACCACCATCACCGAGTCGCCCATCGGCGTGCGCTGCACTGCCTGCTGCGGCAACACGATGGCCTGGCTGGCCTGGCCCTGTTCGATGCGCACCCGCACATACATGCCGGGCAGCAACAGGCCGTCGGGGTTGGGCAGTTCGGCGCGCAACGTGATCTGGCCGCTGCTGGGGTCCACCGTGAGGTCGGAGAACAGCAGGCGGCCAATGCGCGGGTATTCGCTGCCGTCTTCGAGCACGACGCGCACCGCCGCTGCGGTTGTGGTGCGCGCCAGCTTGCCGCTGTCGAGTGCCTTGCGCAAGCGCAGCACTTCGGTGGTCGACTGCGTGAAGTTCACGTACATCGGGTCGATCTGCTGCACCACGGCGAGCTGCGTCGCTTCACCCTGGCCGACCAGCGCGCCTTCGGTCACCAGCGCGCGGCCGATACGCCCCGAGATCGGCGCCGCCACCGAGGCGTATGCCAGATTGATCTGTGCGGTCGTCAACGCGGCGGTGGCGGCAGCCACGTCCGCTTCGGCCTGCTTGTGCGCGGCGACGGCGTTGAGATAGTCCTGCTGACTGATCGCGTTCGCTTCGAGCAAGGGCTTGTACCGTTCCGCCTGTGCACTGGCCTGGGTCGCGTTCGCCCGGGCTCGCGCCAGCACCGCCTGCGCGCTGTCCACCGAAGCCCGGTAGGGCGCGGAGTCGATCTGGAACAAGGGCTGGCCGGCCTTGACGTCGCTGCCTTCACGAAAGGTCCGCCGTTGCAGGATGCCCGCCACGCGCGCACGCACCTGCGCGACCCGCGACGCTTCCAGGCGGCCGGGCAGTTCGGCCGTCAGGCCCACCGCGCGCGGCGCCGCCACCACCACACCCACCTCCGGCGGCGGCGGCGGCTTTGGCGCACCGGTGGCACCCGGCGCCGGGGTGCCCGGCTGGCAGGCGGCGAGCAGCCATATCGTTGCCGCCAACGCCATTCCCGGGTGAGCGACACGTTTCATCGGGCCCGGGAACCCACGAATCCAGCCTATGGCCATTCAACAGCTTTCACGGCGAGGCGTGTTGCGCAACTTCGCGAAGCCGGTCCGATTCGACGAACTCGGTCGAGGCGCTGCGCGACACAGGCCGGCCAGTGTATCGAGAGCGCCCGCTCGCAGCGCTCTTCAACCACGCTCATCCGCGCTCGAACTTGAACACCGCCACGCTGGCGCGCAGGTTCGGCCAGCGCCGCACGGCCGCACCCGCCTGGATGCCGAACGAATCGAGAATCCGCAAACCACCCTTGCGCGCCAGCACCTCGAAGTCGGCGTAGGTGCCGACCCGGATGTTCGGCGTGTCGTACCACTGGTATGGCAGCACCTTGGTGACGGGCATGCGCCCACCCAGCACGCTGAGCCGGTTCGGCCAGTGCGCGAAGTTGGGAAAACTCACAATGCCCAGCCGGCCCACGCGCGCGGTTTCACGCAGCATCTTTTCGGTGTTGCGCAGGTGTTGCAGTGTGTCGAGTTGCAGCACCACGTCAAAGCTCTGGTCCGCAAACATCGCCAGGCCTTCTTCCAGGTTCAGCTGGATCACGTTCACGCCGCGCCGAGTGCAGGCCAGCACGTTCTCATCGAGGATTTCGATGCCGTAACCGCTGCACTGGCGGTGTGTGCGCAGGTGGGCCAGCAGTTCGCCATTGCCGCAGCCCAGGTCGAGCACGCGCGCGCCCGGCGGCACCAACGCGGCGATCAGCTCCATGTCGCTGCGTTCGCTCATGATGGGTGCCCCTCGGCTGCGGCGTACCGCAGCCACTCCCCCGAGGGGAGGTTCGCTGGCTTGGGGCGGCCCGGCGCGGCGCTCATGATGTGGGCCCCTCGGCTGCGGTGTACCGCAGCCACTCCCCCGAGGGGAGGTTCGCTGGCTTGGGGCGGCCCGGCGCGGCGCTCACTGCGCCTCCCTCGCGATGTTGTCGAAGCAGGCGCGCAACACGCCGTGGTAGCGCGGGTCGTCGAGCAGGAACGCGTCGTGGCCGTGGGGTGCGGCGATTTCGGCGTAGCTCACGTCGAGGTTGTTGTCCACCAGCGCCTTGACGATCTCGCGCGAGCGCGCGGGCGAGAAGCGCCAGTCGGTCGTGAAGCTCACGAGCTGGAACTTGCAGCGCGCCGCGGCAAAGGTTTCGCTCAGGTCGCCGCCATGTTCGGCCGCCGGGTCGAAATAGTCGAGCGCGCGCGTGATCAGCAGGTAGGTGTTGGCGTCGAAGTATTCGCTGAACTTGTCGCCCTGGTGGCGCAGGTAGGCCTCGATCTGGAATTCGATCTCCTGGGTGGAGTAGCCCAGCGCAGCGGCTTTCAGCTCGCGCCCGAACTTGGCCTCCATCGCGTCGTCGCTCAGGTAGGTGATGTGGCCGATCATGCGCGCAACGCGCAGACCGCGACGCGGCAGCGTGCCATGCGCCAGGTAGTGACCGCCATGGAAGTCGGGGTCGGTAATGATGGCGCGGCGCGCCACTTCGTTGAAAGCAATGTTCTGCGCCGACAGGTTCGGCGCGGTCGCCACGGCAATGCAATGGCGCAGCCGGCCGGGAAAGCGCAAGGCCCAGCTCAGCGCCTGCATGCCGCCCAGGCTGCCGCCGAGCACTGCCGCCAGGGTCTGGATGCCCAGGTGGTCCATCAGGCGCGCCTGCGCATCGACCCAGTCTTCGACCGTCACGACCGGAAAATCGGCACCCCAGGGTTGCCCTGTGGCGGGGTTGACCTGCATCGGCCCGGTGGAACCGAAACACGAGCCGGGATTGTTCACGCCGATGACAAAGAAGCGGTTCGTGTCGAGCGGCTTGCCCGGCCCGACCAGGTTGTCCCACCAGCCTTCGCTGCGTTCCTGGCCGGCATAGGTGCCCGCCACGTGGTGGCTGGCGTTCAGCGCGTGGCACACCAGCACCGCGTTGTTGCGCTGCGCATTGAGCCGGCCGTAGGTCTCGTAGGCAAGGCTGTACTGCGGCAGGCTCGCACCGCTGCGCAGCGGCAGCGGCTGCGCCACGTGCTGGAACTGGGGTTGAACGAGACCGACCGAACTCATGCGTCGAAAAACAAGAAGACCCGGCATCGCCAAAGTGGGACTGCGGGTCTGCGTCCTGTCTTTAGCGGCATTTCTAGAGCGCCCGCAAGCCGGAACAAATCAGCGCTGAGCATCAGTATAGCGGTGGCCCCACGGTGGCCGACAACCGACACACACGCCTCCAGCTGCGGCTGAAATGCGGCTGAAATGCCGGTCTTTCCCTGGGCTCGCCTCCAGCCCCTGGGTCATACCATCCGCGCACCTGCGTAAAAGGACTGTCCATGTTCGACTGGCTCAACCGACTCGATCAGCACTTCCCGGTGCGCTACAGCGCCTGGGCACTGTGCGCGCTGGGCTTCGTGCTGAGCGCGCTGTGCTGGCTTGCCTGGGGCATGGGCTGGTTGCCGGCACTGGTGTTCGCCTTCTTCGTCGGCCTGGGTTTTCGCGACATCCGGCAGACCCAGCGTTCGGTGCTGCGCAACTATCCCGTCATCGGACACCTGCGCTACCTGCTCGAATTCATCCGGCCCGAGATCCGCCAGTACTTCATCGAATCCGACCACGATGCGGCGCCGTTCTCGCGCCAGCAGCGCTCGCTCGTCTACCAGCGCGCCAAGGGCGACTCCGACAAGCGGCCATTCGGCACCCAGCTCGACGTCGGCGCGCTGGGCTATGAATGGATCAACCATTCGCTCGCGCCGTCGAGCATCCACTCACACGACTTCCGGGTCCTGATCGGGCGCGGACGCGCACAGCCGTACAGCGCGAGCGTGTTCAACATCTCGGCGATGAGCTTTGGCGCGCTGAGCGCGAACGCAATCCTGGCCCTGAACTGCGGCGCGCGCGCCGGCAATTTCGCGCACGACACCGGCGAGGGCAGCATCAGCCAGCACCACCGTGAACACGGCGGCGACCTGATCTGGGAAATCGGCTCGGGCTATTTCGGCTGCCGCAACGACGACGGCAGTTTCAGCGCCGAGAAGTTCGCCCAGAACGCCACCGACCCGCAGGTGAAGATGATCGAACTCAAGCTCAGCCAGGGCGCCAAACCGGGCCACGGCGGTGTATTGCCGGGGCCGAAAGTGACGCTGGAGATCGCCCAGGCACGCGGCGTGCCGCCGGGCGTGGACTGCGTCTCGCCGGCCAGCCACAGTGCCTTTGGCACGCCACTGGAGATGATGCAGTTCATCGATCACCTGCGCAACCTGTCGGGCGGCAAGCCGACCGGCTTCAAGCTGTGCATCGGCCACCCATGGGAGTGGTTCGCGATCGCCAAGGCGATGCTCGAGAGCGGCATCACGCCCGACTTCATCGTCGTGGACGGCGCCGAGGGCGGCACCGGTGCGGCGCCGCTGGAGTTCACCGACCACGTCGGCGCGCCGCTGCAGGAGGGCCTGCTGCTGGTGCACAACACCCTGGTCGGCCTGAACCTGCGCGACAAAGTCCGGCTCGGCTGCGCCGGCAAGGTGGTGAGTGCCTTCGACATCGCCCGCATGATGGCGCTCGGAGCGGACTGGTGCAATTCCGCACGCGGCTTCATGTTCGCGCTGGGCTGCATCCAGGCCCAGCATTGCCACACCGGCCATTGCCCGACCGGTGTGACGACGCAAGACCCGGTTCGGCAACAGGCCCTCATCGTGCCCACCAAGGCCGAACGGGTGAAACAGTTTCATGAACTCACGCTGAAAGCACTCAAGGAACTGGTGCAGGCCGCCGGCTTGCAGCACCCGGGCGACATCACCGCTTCGCACATCGTGCGGCGCACCTCCGACCACGGCGTGAAACTGCTCGCCAATCTGCTGCCTTTCATCGAACCCGGCGTCTTGTTGTCCGGTGAGATGCCGCATCAGGTCTTCAAGTACTACTGGCCAAAAGCACAGGCGACGAGTTTCGCGATGGTCGGCAACCGCAGCGCCAGCGCCTGAAGGGCGCCGGCCGCACGCGGCGGCGCGGCCCCTTTCGACCGACCCGCGGACCTCGCCCCGCTGCGCCCCCTCGTTTCGGGGGTAGGCAGGATGGGCATCGGGCCAACAATGGCCTCTCACCGCCCCGCACCCGACTTCCATGGTCCGCATCCTGCTGCTTCAGAACGACGCCATCATCGGCGAGCGCCTTCGCGACTCAATCGCGGCGATGCCCGACGCGGAAGTGTCCGGGCTGACGCTGACGCTGGCCCAGGCGGCGCGCAGCATGCTGATCTGCCCGCCCGACTTGCTGCTGGTCGATCTGCGGCTCGGCAGCGCGGGCTTCGAAACCCTTCTCGACGAGTTGTGCGGCCAGACGCGCGAATCGCGTCCGCTGGTCCTGGTCGGTGCGCTGTCGCTGGACGACCCGCTGTTGATGCAGGCCATCAGCCAGGGTGCCGACGGCTACTTCCTGCACGACAGTTCCGCAGAGTCGTTGCAGCGGGCAATCCGCCAGGCCTTGTCCGGCGAGTCACCGATGGAGCCGCGCATTGCCCGCCAGGTGAAGGCGCACTTCGAGGCACCGGCCTGGCGCAGCGACGGCTTCGACGGCGACACCCGCGACGCGCTGCGCCTCAGCGAAGGCCAGGCGCAAATGCTGGCACGCATCTGTGACGGCTACCTGGTGCATGAAATCGCCCGCGAAATGCAGACCACCCCGCACGACGTGGGGGTGGGCATTCGCACGCTGTACCGCAAGCTGCAGTTCGACCGGCGCGCGGCGGCGATGGCGGGCCAATCAAACTGAGCCTTCGCACCGGCCGCGCCAGACCGGGCGGCAGCACGGCACCGCGAGCCGCTCACGGCCGCTCACCTCGGCGCGCCTGAAATCCTTCAGCCCGGCGGCGCGGTGTCGATGAAACTCTGGCGCGCCGCGAGTTTGGCGTGCAGCCGCTTCAGGTTGGGGTGTTTGGCACGCCACTCGACGTCGGGGAAGCGGAAGTCCAGGTAGCCCAGCGTGCAGCCCACCGCGATGTCGGCCAGCGACAGGTGGTTTCCCGAACACCAGGGTTGATCTTTCAGCGCATTGCTCATCGCGTCGAGTGCGGCGACGATGCGGCTCATCTGCCGGTCGACCCAGACGCTGCTGCGCTGTTTCGGGCCGCGCCCGGGCCAGGTCAGTTCCAGCCGCGCCAGGATGGCGGCGTCGAGCACACCATCGGCGAGCGCCTCCCAGGTGCGCACCTCGGTGCGCGCGCGGCTTGCTTCCGGGATCAGCCGGCTCACGGGCGAGCGCGTGTCGAGGTATTCGACGATCACGCGGGAATCGAACACCGCCTCGCGCCCCTCGAGCACCAGGCAGGGCACCTTGCCCAGCGGGTTGAGCTTGAGCAGGGCATCACTTCCCCACGGATCTTCGAGTTCGAACTGATAGTCCAGCTTCTTTTCCGCCAGCACCACGCGCACCTTGCGAACATACGGGCTGGTCAGCGAACCGATCAGTTTCATCGTCATTTTTTGTGTCCCTGTGCGCATGATTCTAGCCAACGCATCGTGCGGCACTGATGCTAGAGTCGCGCTGCACGGAAGAGCCCGCGAGGCTGGAACGCGAACGCTTCGAGGCCCGACGCGCCAGTTGAAACGCTGCGCTTGCACCCTCACCAGCCAGGCGCGAATGCGTCCATCGAATTGAATTCGACACCCCCCGCCGCAACGCGCGACCATCACCTTGCCGTGCAGTTCACCGGCTCGGGCAGCGAGTACTTCCGCATCTGGATCGTCAACTTGCTGCTGATGCTGGTGACGCTCGGGATCTACTACCCCTGGGCCAAGGTGCGCCGCCTGCGCTACTTCTATGGCAACACCGTGGTCGACGGCGCGCCGCTCGATTTCCATGGCGAGCCGAGGAAGATGCTGCGCGGCTATGCGCTCACAGGCGTGCTGTTCATGTTGTATTCGGCGGCCGGCAATTTTTCCCCGATGGCCGGCCTGGTGGCCTTGCTGCTGGTGGCTGCGTTGTGGCCAGCCCTGTTCAAGTCGTCGATGCAGTTCCGCCTGGCCAACACCAGCTGGCGTGGCTTGCGATTTGTGTTCAAGGGCACGCTGGCGGGCGCCTACCGGGCCCTGCTGCCGTTGTTCGCGTTGGGGCTGGCACTGGTGGCGGTGTTGACCCTGGCGCCGGCGGGCCCACCCGCGTCACGCGCCAGCCTCGTCACCGGCGGGGCGGTACTGGCCGCCGCAGTGCTCGTTGCTCCGTGGCTGTGGTGGAACCTGAAGAGTTATCAGCACAATCACTACGCGCTGGGCCAGTTGCAAACCGAACTGCGCAGCAGCGTCGGCGCGTTCTACGTTGTCTTTCTCAACACAGCGGGCGTTGCGCTGGCAGGCGCGGCCATCATCGGCGCGCCGTTGCTGTTGCTCGGCGGCTGGCCGTGGTCTGGCCGGCGTGGCGGCTTCGAGTGGGTGCTCGCAGCGATCTTCGCGTTGCTGGCGCTGTTCCTGCTTGTGCAGATGATCGTGAGGCCTTACTTCACGTCGCGCATGCAGAACCTGCTGTGGTCGCGCACCGGCAATTCTTCATTGCGCTTTCGCAGCCAGCTGAAGTGCCGCCCGCTGGCCCTGCTGACCCTGAAGAACTGGTTGCTGATGACGCTGACGCTCGGGCTGTACGGGCCGTTCGCGGCGATTGCGCTGGCGCGCATGCGGCTGCAGGCCATCAGCGTCACGACGCGCGTCGACCCCGATGCACTGTTCGACCTGGCACGCGCGAACGACGGCGAAGCCGCGGGTGACGCGGCCGGCGACCTGCTCGGCCTGGACATCGGGCTGTAGCGCAACGCGCCCCGCGCCAGCATGACCGTGGCAGGCAGTACCCCCGACAGCACCCCAGGCGGTGCAACGCACGGCGCCGCGCCGGTTGGCGCGCACGAGGCGGAGGTGGCGGCCGACTACTTCGACGGCCGCAGCGCGCGCGCCCAGGCGGTCACCTTGCGCTGGAGCGATCAGCAGCTGCGCATCCGCGGCGACGGCATCGACCGCGACGTCCCGGCACGTGAGCTGCGCTGGTCGGAACGCACCCGCCACGGCCCGCGCGTCGCCCACATCGCAGGCGGCGGCTCGCTGCAGGCGCGTGACGCCGCCGCCTGGGACGCCTGGCGGCGCGTCGGCGGGCGATCCGAATCGCTGGTTGTCAGCGCACAGCAAAGCTGGCGCTGGGTGCTGTTCAGCGTCGCCGGCCTGGGCTTGCTGCTCGCCGCACTCGTCGTTTGGGGCATTCCTGCGCTGAGCCGCGCTGCGCTGCTGGTGATTCCGCACAGCGTCGACCGCGGCATCGGCGAAACCACCTTGGCCGGTCTGGACCAGCACATCCTTCAGCCCAGCAAGTTGGCCCCGCATCTGCAGCAGCGCGTGCGCGACGGCTTCGAGCAGGCGCTGAAGCGCCAGGCGGGGGGCGGCGTGCCGGTGCACACGCTGGTGTTCCGCAGCAGCCGCATCGGCCCGAACGCATTCGCGCTGCCCGGCGGCACGATCGTGATGACCGACCAGCTCGCGCAAATGTTCGAAGCCGATGCCGAAGTGCTGACCGGCGTGCTGGCGCACGAACTTGGCCATGTGCAGCACCGGCACGGCATGCGCATGGCGGTGCAGGCCAGCGTGATCGGCCTGGTGTCCAGTCTGGTGCTGGGCGACTTCAGCACCGTCCTGGCCGGTGCCCCGGTGTTGCTGGGCCAGCAGAGCTATTCGCGCGACGCCGAGCGCGAGGCCGACGCCTACAGTGCCGCCGTGCTGAAGGCCGCAGGTTTGTCCCCGGCGGTGATGGTGGTCTTCTTCGAGAAGATGAACGCGACCCGCAGCGCGGCCGGCCGATCGGCCGACCCCGACCGCGGCAGTGCCAGTCTGCTCGGCATCGCAATCGCCTCGCACCCCGCCGACGCCGAGCGCATTGCGTTCTTTCGCGCCGCGGCGGCCAAGCCCTGACACGGCGTCGGCCAAAGGCGGCCCAGCTTGCGTGAATCGATCTGAACCGCCCTACTTCGGCCGCTGACGGTCGAGTCGGTCGAGCTCATCGAAGATCGTTTCAGCGGACTCCGAAGACTCCTTGAATGCGTCGGTTTCATCCACCTCGACCGACGCGGCCGCCAGGCTGTGCTGCGTCAGCCGGCTCTTGGGCGTGCCCGGCACCAACCGGGCAACGGGCGTTCCGCGGCGCAGAATGACCACCTCCTCGCCGGAGTTGACCTGGTCGATGAGTTCAATCAGGCGCGACTTCGCCTCGGGAATGGTCACGCTGATCATGGTGTGCGCTCCTGGAAGTATGAATCGAAGGTGACCGCGTCACTTGGTGCCGAACAGCCGGTCACCCGCATCGCCCAAACCCGGCAGGATGTAGCCATGCGCGTTGAGTTCGCGGTCGATCGCAGCGGTGTAGACCACCACGTCGGGGTGCGCTTCGCAGAAATGCTTCAGGCCTTCGGGCGCAGCCAGCAGGCACACGAACCGGATCGACTTCGGCTTCGTTTCCTTCAGCCGGTCGACCGCTGCGACGGCCGAGTTGCCGGTGGCCAGCATCGGGTCGAGCACGATGCAATCGCGCTCGTGCATGTCGTGCGGCATCTTGAAGTAGTACTCCACCGCCACCAGCGTCTTCGGGTCGCGGTACAGCCCGATATGGCCGATGCGAGCACCCGGCACCACGTGCAGCATGCCGTCCAGGAACCCCGCGCCGGCGCGCATGATGCTGACAAACACCGTCTTCTTGCCGTCGATCACCGGCGCGCGCATTCGCTCCAGCGGCGTTTCAATCTCGATCATCTGCACCGGCATTTCGCGCGTCACTTCGTAGGCCATCAACACGCTGATCTCGCCCAGCAGGCGGCGAAAGCTGTTCGTGCTGGTGTCTCGCCGGCGCATCAAGGTGAGCTTGTGCTGGATCAGCGGGTGAGTGATGTGATGCACTTGTGCGGTCATGTCTTGTGCCGTCATCAGCGGTCGCCTTTCAATGCTTGGAATCAGAACACCGTGCCATCGCTGTGAATCTGCAGCGGCGGTGCGCCGTCGCTGCGGCGCTCACGGGCGATGGCGCGGCCGGCCGCCCAGGTGCCGCCTTCGAGCACACACGCCAGCGGCATCTGCGCCGCGCTGCGGCCGAGCCGCTCGCGCAGCAAGACGGCAATCTGATCGAGCAGGTTCACCGTCAACGCACGCCATTCAATGATGAATTCTGCGTCGGCGTGGTAGCTGCGTTGCGCAAAGTCCGGCGCGCGCGGCACGATCACACCGGCATCCAGCAGCAGCCCGCCATTGCGGTACTCGGGCAGGCCGGTCAGGCCGTCGAGCTCGGTCAGCGTCACGCCGGCCCATTCGAAGGGTTCGAGCAGCGAGTAGCTCAACCACTGGCTGAGTTTGTGGAACGGCACCCAACCCGCGCTGGCCCCTTCGCCGCCGGCATGCGGATGACGCCAGCAGTCACCCAGGGCAACCCCGCCGAGCTCGCTGCCGGACGGCCAGATGGCGCTGAAATGATCGAGCAAGGCGCGCAACACGTCCGGTGCAGCGATGTGCCGAACCGTGCCCTGTCGCGTCAACGCATCGAACAAGCCACCGGGCCGGCCGTTCGCACCGAACACCGTCGGCTCGGCCATCAATGCCGCGCCGAGCCGGCGCAGCAGCGCGGCGCGGCCTTCCAGGCCGACCAATGGGTTCGCCGCCGTAGTCTGAAAAATTTCCGCCAGCGCCGCGGCGTCGATGCGCTGCAGCGCCGCAGCGTCGGCGCGCAACGGATCCGCCGCATCGGAAGAAAACCGCCCGGACATGAATGCCGCGAAACTCGCCACGCCCAGGCCTTCGGAGCGCGCAAAACGCGCTCCGCCGGGCGCCTCGACATACCCCCACAGCGGCCCGGCACCGGCATCGAGCAGCACGCTCACCACCGTCAGGTCGATGCGCGCGCGCGCCTGATCGGCGGTCGAGCGGCCCGCCAGCGCCGCGTCGAGCCGCGCTTTGCGGTCCACGCCGCCGGCCTCGAAATGGCGCCAGCGGCTGTGGTACGGAATCGCCAGCGTGGGGTGGTTGGCCACCGTGATCGCCTGCACCCGTTTCACTACCGCTTCGAGCCGCTCGCGCGCCACTGTGAAGTGCGCCGAGCGCCCCTCGTCAACGGCGCGCGTGATGTTCGCGCAGCGCTGCCGAATCGTCCGCGTCGAACGCAGAGCCGCGGCGAGGTCAGGCAAGGTCGCGCCCTTTGGTCTGGGTCAACTGCGCGGCATCGGGCACCTTTCCGTCGGTGAAATAGCCGGCTGCGACCTTCGCATCCATCTCGACCCGCGCGTCGGCAGGAATCAGCGCATCGGGAATCTTCACGCGCTCATCCACCTCGATACCGCTGCCGGTAATGGCGTCGAACTTGTCGTTGCTCATCGACACGAGTCGATGGATCTTGCGGATCCCCAGCCAGTGCAGCACATCGGGCATCAGCTCCTGGAAGCGCATGTCCTGCACGCCGGCGACGCATTCGGTGCGCAGGAAATACTTGTCGGCGCTGTCGCCGCCGAGCTGGCGCTTGCGCGCGTTGTAGACGAGGAACTTGGTCACTTCGCCAAGCGCCCGACCTTCCTTGCGGCTGTAGGCGATCAGGCCCACGCCGCCTCGGCCACCGGCCTCAATTGCCTGCGCGCCCTTGATGCACTCTTCGATGGCGTGCGTCAGGTAGGGGCGGCAGGTGCAGATGTCGGAGCCGAACACGTCCGAGCCGTTGCACTCGTCGTGCACCCGCGCGGTCAGGGTCACATCGGGGTTCGCGAGGTCGCTCGGCGAGCCGAAGATGTAAAGCGTCTGCCCGCCGATCGGCGGCAGGAACACCTCGATGTCGCTGCGCGTCACAAGTTCGGGGTACATGCCGCCGGTTTCTTCGAACAGGTTGCGGCGCAGGTCGGCTTCGCTGACGTTGAAGCGCCTGGCCACGCCAGGCAGCCACCATACCGGCTCGATGGCGGCCTTGGTCACGACCGCCGAGCCGTCTTCGAGCAACACCTTGCCGTCGACCGCGAGGCGCTGGAACGCCAGCGCCTGGCGAATCTCGGGAAGGTGCACCCGCGCCTGCGTCACCGCGATCGTCGGGCGGATGTCATAGCCGCTCGCCAGGTGGTCGGCGAACACTTCGGCAACCAACGCACCCCACGGGTCGATCGACACCATCTTGCCCGGGTCGGACCAGGCCGGGTAAGGGCCGAAGCGGTGCGTCGGCGAGGTGTTGGTCAGGTCGGCGCGGTGGCCTTTCTCCAGATTGCCGGCGGCCACGGCGAGTGCCCGGTACACGCCGTACGAACCCGAATGCGTGCCGATCACGTTGCGCTGGCTGCGGTTCGCGGTGGTGCCCACCACCGGGCCGCGCTCGGCGGCCGTCGCGGCGCCCCAATGAATCGGCGGCGCGCCCGAGGCGCCCTGCTGACCCGGGTGCGAGGTGAGGCGGATGTGTTTGCTGGGGCTGGGAGTTTCAGTGGCCATCGTGCTTCCTGCGCTGAGCGGTGGACTGTATGCCGAACCGGCGCGGCCACGCGGGCGGGGCAAACGCGGGCGCCAGATTGCGGGCTTGCAGTGTGACGAAATTTGCAGCCCGCTGCACACCGCAGCGAGTCGAGGTTCAGCGCTGACCGGACGACGGTGTGACGGCTTCCTGACTTCAAGCGGGGTCTGGCGCAAGGGCAGGGCAGCGGCTCGAGCCGCTCGGCGTCGACCAGGGCGCACGAACCACGCCGGCCGCGTGAAGCGGGCCGCCTAAAATCTGTGCCGATGAGCTCATCGATCACCGCCCTGTCGCCGCTCGACGGCCGCTATGCCGCCAAGGTGGCCGCGTTGCGCCCACTGCTGTCTGAATACGGCCTGATGCACCGGCGCGTGCAGGTCGAGGTGGAATGGTTCATGGCGCTGTCGGACGCCGGCTTCGCCGAATTCAAGCCGCTGTCGAGCGCGGCGCGCGCGCTGCTGGACGGCCTGGTGCAGCGCTTCTCGGAAGCCGACGCGCTGGCGATCAAGGAGATCGAACGCACCACCAACCATGACGTGAAGGCGGTGGAATACTGGTTGAAGGCGCGCTTCGCCGGCCACGCCGAGTTGCTGGCAGCGCAGGAGTTCGTGCACTTCGCGTGCACCAGCGAAGACATCAACAACACCAGCCACGGCCTGATGCTGCAGGCGGCGCGTGAACAGGTGCTGCTGCCCGCGCTGGACCGGATCGTCGCGCAGCTCACCGCGATGGCACACGCCCAGGCCGATGTGGCGATGCTCAGCCGCACGCATGGCCAGACCGCGTCGCCCACCACCTTGGGCAAGGAGGTCGCGAACGTTGCGGTGCGCCTGGCCACGGCGCGTGCGCGGATTGCATCGGTGGCATTGCTGGCCAAGATGAATGGCGCGGTGGGCAACTACAACGCGCACCTGGCGGCCTTCCCCGACTTCGATTGGGAAGGCTTCGCACGCCGCGTCGTCGAAGATCGTCTCGGCCTGAAATTCAACGCCTACACGATCCAGATCGAGCCGCACGACGCGCTGGCCGAACTGTTCGATGCGGTGGCACGATGCAACACCATCCTGATCGACTGGTCGCGCGACGTCTGGGGTTATGTGAGCCTGGGCTACTTCAAACAACGTCTCGCGAAGGGCGAGATCGGCTCGTCGACGATGCCGCACAAGGTGAACCCGATCGACTTCGAGAATGCCGAAGGCAACTTCGGCCTGGCCAATGCGCTGCTCAGCCACATGAGCCAGAAGCTGCCGATCAGCCGCTGGCAGCGCGACCTGACCGACAGCACCGTGCTGCGCAACATGGGCGTGGCACTCGGCCACGCACTGCTCGGCTACGACTCGCTGTCGCGCGGCCTCGACAAGCTTGAAGTGAACCCCCAGGCCTTGGCTGACGACCTCGACGCCGCCTGGGAGGTGCTCGCCGAACCGGTGCAAACCGTGATGCGCCGCTACCAGGTGCCGCAGGCCTACGAGCGGCTGAAGGAAATCACGCGTGGCAAGGGCATCACGCGCGATGCGCTGCACGCGTTCATCGCCACGCTGGAAATTCCGCAAACCGAACGCGACCGGCTGCTGGCGATGACGCCGGCCAGCTACACCGGCCGCGCCGCCGCGTTGGCGCGCCGGCTATGAATTTCATCGAACGAGTTGGCCGTGCCGAGCGCAGCAACGACTCGCTGCTGTGCATCGGCCTGGACCCCGATCCGGCGCGCTTTCCCGACCCGTGGGCGAACGACGCGTCGCGCATCTTCGATTTCTGCTGCGCCATCGTCGACGCCACCCACGACCTGGCGATCGCGTTCAAGCCGCAGATCGCCTACTTCGCCGCGCAGCGTGCCGAAGACCAGCTGGAGCGCCTGATCGCGCACATCCACGCGGTTGCGCCGAACGTGCCGGTGATCCTCGACGCGAAGCGCGGCGACATCGGCAGCACCGCGCAGCGATACGCCGTGGAAGCCTTCGAACGCTACCAGGCCGACGCGCTCACGCTGTCGCCATTCATGGGGCTGGATTCGATCGAACCGTATTTCGACTACCCCGAAAAGGGCCTGTTCCTGCTCTGCCGCACCTCCAACCCCGGCGGCTCGGACCTGCAGGGCCAGACCCTGGCGAGTGGCGAGGCGCTGTTCGAGCACATTGCAAGGCTTGCCCAGGGGCGATGGAACCGGCATCGGCAGTTGGGCCTGGTGGTCGGTGCCACCTTCCCCGCAGAACTGGCGCGGGTGCGGGAACTGGCGCCCGACCTGCCCTTGCTGATTCCGGGCGTCGGCGCGCAGGGCGGGGACGCCGAGGCGACGGTGCGCTGCGCCTGGCGTGCGCATGAGGGTCGGACCATTGCGCCGATCCTCGTCAACTCGTCGCGCGCCATCCTTTACTCCAGCCGGGGTGCCGACTTCGCGGCAGCCGCGCGCCGCGCCGCGCTCGACGCTCGTGAAGTGCTGAATCGGTCACGCCACGCTGGCTGAAGGAGCGCTGGTCGCGCAAATGCGACCGGAATCGACCGCAGCTCGGAAGAACAGGTGGCCCGGGCGTGGCTATAAACGCCTGCTGGCAATTCGAAATCGAAGGCATGCGCATGCTTTCGGAGGTTCGGGTTCGCCGCAGCGGATAACGCCACCGATCCATGTCGCCCCACTCACGACCCAGCCAGACCCCGCCGGTGCGCCAGCAGCTCGACCCATCGGTCGCGCGCCAGTTCTTCATGGTCGCGACCTGGGTC
>JANNKS010000010.1:0-2010 GCA_031396425.1 Rhizobacter sp.
GCTGCCCGAACGCGCCACCGTGACCAGCTACCGCTCGCAGGTCAACCCGGGCGCGGCGGTGTCGCGTGGCCAGGAAGTCAAACTGGTGTCGACGATCGTCGCGTTGCCCGGTCGCAGCGAGCGCAACATGCTGGTCGAAGAAGAGGTCGGTATCTTCGACAGCCAGAACGAGGCCTGGGGCAAACCGGTGCGCAAGACCGCCAACGGCGGCAAGGAAGCCGGCGAATTCCAGACCTCGTTCACGATCCCGATCCGCGACGGCTGGTCGCAAGGCGTCTACACGCTGCGCCGCACGCTTTATGTGAACGGCAGCGTCGCGCAGAAGGATGAGACGAGCACGCGGTTCCAGGTGGTGCAGGGTGACGCAGAGCGCTCGGTGGCGGTGGCGGCGCGGTAGCACTGCCACGCTGGAACGCAAGCGGGCTGGCGGGGATCAGCCCAGCCGCTGAGAACGTCGTTTCACTGCTCGGCCCAGGCCACCACCGGTTGCCATTGAGCGCGGTGGTGCTCGACGCGGCCCGGCGCGATGTCCCAGAGCGTCAGGCCTTTGCCGGCCAGTTGCACGTAGAGTTGTGCGTCGCGCAACTGGCCGAGCACCGGGGCCGCCACGGCGTCGAGATAGGTGCGCAGTTCATCCATCGACAGTGTCCCCTCCTTGGCCCGGTTGGCGACCAGGGCCACTTCGACGTCGCCGCCCTGGCTGTGAGCACGCAGCGTGCTGAGGAAGCCTTCCGTCGCGGCGATGTCGAACTCGCTGGGCTGCAGCGGGACAAGGATCTTGTCGACGAGCTTCATCAACGCGTCCAGGCGCTTGCCATGCAGGGCGGCCGGTGTGTCCAGCACGATATGGGTCGTTCCCTCGGGTACCTTGGCGAGATCGGGCTCTTCGAGGTCCCAGCCCCGGATCACCGGCAGTTCTCGCGGCCGACGCCCAAGCCATCGGCGAGAAGAGTGCAGGCGGTCGGTGTCACCCAGCATGACGGAGTGGCCGCGGTGCGCCAGCCACCCCGCCAGGTTGGTGGCCAGCGTGCTCTTGCCGACGCCGCCTTTGGGATTTGCAACCGCGATGACCTGCATGGTTTGTCCTTTGCTTACGTTTTTAACAATTTTTCACAAAGGCGGGATGTTACCTGCGAACTCGGCGCTTTTTTGCGCCGCCGATCGCTGCCTGCTGGAAAAAGAGCAGTCAGCGCTCACCATGCTGGTTCGCCACGCGGTTGATCGCAAAATTGCCGACGACGCGCGCTTGAAGCCACGGCCGGCGCAGAATGCTGGGATCTCTCCCCAACCGTCATCCCATGCCCAAACTGTCCTGCACATCCGCGTTGATCGTCGGCGCTGGCCCGGGCCTGGGCGCCAGCCTCGCCCGAGTCTTCACCCGCGACGGTGGTTTGCGCGTGATGGTTGCGGCGCGGCAGCGCGACGCGCTGGACGCGATTGCGCGCGAGACCGGCGCGCAGGCGGCGACCTGCGACGCCACCGATGCAGCGTCGGTGGCCGCGCTGTTCGACGCCGCGCAGGCGCACTTCGGCGCGCCGCCGGAGGTGGTGGTCTACAACGCGAGCCGGCGCGTGCGCGGCGCGTTCGTCGAGGTCGACGCGGCGGCGGTGGAGCAGGCGGTGCGCGTCACGGCGTTCGGCGCGTTCCTGGTGGCGCAACAGGCCGCGCGCCGCATGGTGCCCCAAGGGCGCGGTGCGATTCTGTTCACCGGTGCGTCGGCGGGCGTGAAGGGCTTCCCGCAGTCGGCGGCGTTCGCGATGGGCAAGTTCGCGTTGCGCGGCCTGGCGCAGAGCCTGGCGCGCGAACTCGCGCCGCTGGGCATCCACGTGGGCCACGTTGTCGTCGACGGGGGCATTCGCCCGCCCGGCGAAGCCGGCGGCGACACCAAGGACGACCGGCTCGACCCGGACGCGATCGCCGCCACCTACCTGCACCTGCTTTCGCAGCCGCGCAATGCGTGGACCTGGGAGATTGAAGTTCGCCCCTGGGTCGAAAAATTCTGATCCATCA
>JANNKS010000020.1:0-4907 GCA_031396425.1 Rhizobacter sp.
GGCTGGGCCTGCCGATCAGCCGCCAGATCGTCGAACACTTCGGCGGCCGGATGTGGCTGCGCGAGAGCGACGGCCCGGGGGCGTGTTTCTGTTTCGGCCTGCCTTGGACGCCCCAGGTACCGAAGTCGGATACCTTGCACCCGGCAGGACCCCCAGGAGACCCGTCATGACCCACAAGATCCTGATCGCCGATGACGAGCCGAACATCGTCATCTCGCTCGAATACCTGATGAAGCGCGAAGGCTACGAGGTGATCGTCGCGCGCGACGGAGCGCAGGCGCTGGCGACAATTCTTCGTGAACGCCCGAGCCTCGTGTTGCTCGACGTGATGATGCCCGGCAAGACCGGATTCGACGTCTGCCAGGAGCTACGTGCCCTGCCGGATTTCAAGGACTTGCCGATCGTGATGCTGACCGCCAAGGGCCGCGACACCGACATCGCCAAGGGACTCGCGATGGGGGCCACGGCGTACCTGGCCAAACCTTTCTCGACCAAGGAGATTGCGGCCAAGGTTCGCGAATTGCTGGGGGGAACTCTTTGAAACGACTCGAGCGGCTGCTGCTGCTGGCCGTCGTTGCCCTTGCGCTGGCGATGTTCGCCTGGATGGGCGGAACGTGGCTGCTCGTGTGGGCGACGCTTGAGCCGGCTGAGCGCGAAACCCTGGCATCGCTGCTGGAGTCCCGCATCGCATTGGTGGTGATGGTCGCTGTGGTGGCCTTCGGTGCGGCTGCGTTCGGATTGAAGATCTTGTTCGAACGTTTCGTCGTCGCGCCCGCGCGCCTGCTGGAGCAGACACGCGTGGTGCTGGCCACCGGCACGCGCACCGAACTCGAGCCCCTGGGCAGCGCTGCGGCACGCGGCCTGGCAGCGGCCGTCAATGAGCTCACCGCGCAACGCAGCCAATTGCGGGACGATGTCGAACGCCAGGTGCAGGACGCCAGCCGCGGCATCGCACAGGAACGCAACCGGCTCGCGGCGCTGATGTCGGAGCTGACGCAAAGCGTCGTGGTGTGCAATCTCGACGGGCAGATCCTGCTTTACAACCAGCGCGCGCGAGCCCAGTTTCGCGCGCTCTCGGCGTCCACCGGCCAGGGAGCGGGCAGCGAGTTGATCGGCCTGGGCCGCTCGATCCATGCGGTGTTCGATCGCCGCCTCATCGATCACGCCCTGGCCACGATTCACCAGCGCAGCCAGCGAGGTGCGCCCAACCCTTCGGCGCAGTTGATCACGGTGACGCCCGCGGGCCAGCTGATTCGCGCCCAGGTGGCGCCGGTGCGCGGTGCGACTGGCGATGCGTCGGCAGGGGAAGCCATCAGCGGTTTCGTGCTGATGCTGGACAACATCACGCGCGAATTCGAACAGGAAACGCTGCGCGAGCGGCTGCTCCAGGGCCTGACCGAAGGCAGCCGCGCGTCGCTGGCGAATCTGCAGGCGGCCGCCGAAATGCTCGACTTGCCGGAGCTTGAAGCCGAGATGCGCGAGCGCTTTCTCGGCGTGATCCGGGAGGAGGTGGCCACGATGAGCCAGCGCGTGCGTTCGCTCGCCGAAACCACGACGAACCAGCTCAAGACGCGCTGGCCCCTGGAAGACATGCTGGGTGCCGACCTGATTGCCGCGGCAGCGCGGCGCATCGATGCGCTGCCGGGGCTGCGGGCGGTCGCGTCCGACGTGGACGCCGATCTGTGGCTCACGGTCGACAGCTTTTCTCTGCTGCAGGCGCTCGCCTACCTGGGCAGCCGGCTGCGCGACGAATTCGACGTGCGAACGCTGCGCTTGCGGCTGGCGCGAGAGGGCCAGAGGGCGCAACTCGACCTGGTGTGGGCGGGCCAGCCCCTGTCCACCGAGACCGTGATGAGCTGGCAGATGGACAGCATGCGCTTCGGCGACGAGTCGACGCCGCTCACCGTGCGCGACGTGATGGACCGCCACGGCGGTGAATTCTGGTTCGAACGCGAACGCGTGCGCCACGAGTTGTTCTTCCGCTTCCTGCTGCCGCTCGCCGATCCGGCGGCACAGGACGACGCGAGCGGCGCGGCCGACAGCCGACCGGAGTTCTATGACTTCGACCTGTTCCAGACCACCGCGCAAACGAGTGCCCTGGACGATCGCCAACTTGTCGATCTGACCTACACCGTGTTCGACACCGAAACCACCGGACTGGACCCGTCGGGTGGCGACGAGATCATCCAGATCGGCGCAACTCGCATCGTGAACGGCAAGTTGCTCAAGGCCGAGTGCTTTGAGCAACTGGTGGACCCGCAGCGCGCAATCCCCGCCGCGTCGATACCGATCCATGGCATCACGCCGGAGATGGTGACGGGTCAGCCGACGATCGCCAAAGTGCTGCCCACATTCCACGCCTTCGCACGCGACACCGTGCTGGTGGCGCACAACGCCGCTTTCGACATGCGTTTTCTGCAACTGAAGGAAGGCATGAGCGGAGTGCGTTTCGAGCAACCGGTGCTCGACACCCTGCTGCTGTCGGCTGTCGTGCATCCGAACCAGGAGTCGCACAGCCTGGAGGCGATCGCGAAGCGCCTCGGGGTGGACGTGCAGGGCCGGCACACCGCGATGGGCGATGCGTTCGTGACTGCCGAGGTTTTTCTGAAGCTGCTCTCGCTGTTGCGCGCGATGGGCATCACGACGCTCGGCAAGGCCCGCTCAGCAGCTCAGGAAACCTACTTCGCGCGCCTCAAATACTGAGGCGGGGTGGCCACCGCCTGCACTTCCAGGCGATTCTTCGCAGCCGCCGAGGCCTGCCGCCTCAGCGCCGCCAGCGCCAGGCGCGTGCCATGGCCAGCCAGGCCGCTGCATGCTGCGGGTCTTGTTCACGCGCCGCCGCGGCGTAACGACGCCAGACGACGACGATCAGGCTGAACATGAGTGCAGCCAGGGTGGCGGCGATCACGATCAGCGCGCGCGCCGGTTTAGACTTTCGGTCGGGCGGCAACGCCACGTCGACCTGCTGCAGCACCGGGCCTTCCTTGGCCTCGTCGAGCTTGGCGATCTCGAACTGGCGCACCATGCTCTCGAGCAGGGTTTCCTGCAATTTGAGTTCTCGGCGGGCGCGCACATACGCAATAGCCGCCTCAGGGATGCGGCCGACCGGGATGTCCACCGCACTGCCGCTGGGGCTGGCGCGCGACGATTCCATGCGCGCCAGTTCGCTTCGCATCGCCGCGAGCTCTGAATTGAGGCGCAACACGTCCGGGTTCTCGCCGGTCGCGGAAGTGCGCAGCACCTTGAGCTGAACCTCGCGCTCGGCGATCATGGCGCGCAGTTGCGCCACGCTGCCGATCAAGGCCTCGGCCTGTTTGTCGAGCACGATCACACCCGATTTCTCCTGCACCGCGCGCAGGCCGAGTTCGGCCTTGATCAGATTCTCCTTGGTGTCCTTGAGCTGCTGCTCGAAGAACACCCGGCGCAACTGCGCTTCCGACACTGCCAGGCGTCCGAGCAGCTTGGTCACCTCGACGGCATGCGCATTGGCCAGGTCGGCGGCGAATTTGGGTTCCTTGTCATCGACCTCGACGCTGATGACACCGCTCTTGCGGTCGGATGACACGCGCACCTTTTCAGGAAGTGACTTGCGCAGTTCTTCGTAGGTCTTCAGCTCGTAGCGGGCTTTGAGATCGAATCGTGCGTCGAGCGCGCGCACCACGGTGTCACTCTTGAGCAGGGCAACGAACAGTTCGTCGGGGGTCTTCGCACCCAGGCCTCCTGCCAGGCCACCCAGGGCACCGAGTGCTGCCAGCGCGGCCGACGAGGCGCCGGTCTGCTGCGACGACGGAGGCAGGAGGGTCGTGCGTGCGGTGAATTGAAGCGGCAACATGAACGCGCCGCCAAGCGACGCCAGCGCCGCTGCCAGCGTGAAGCCGGCGATCTGTCGCTTCCCCTCACCAATCCAGGTGAGGAGGTCGACCAAGCCGATCGACGGGCCTTCGTCGTCCAGGTCATAGGCTTGCTGCGGTGCCGCGGTCGACAAATCGTCCAGCTTCATGTCGCCGCCTTCAGTTCTTCAGCGAATTGATCGCGGCGATGCCGATGCCGAAACCGGAGAAGATCTGCGACCAGTCCTTCAGGTTGCGCACCAGCGCGCGGCCCCAGGTCTCGAAGTCGAGCTGGTTCGGCACGATCACCGCATCCCCGGGCCGCAGGGGTTCGCGTTCAAGCCCATTGCCACCCCAGAAGCTGCGCCGGTCGCCAGCATGGTTGACGGTACCGTCGGCGCGCAGGATGAACATGTTGGTGACGTCGGCCGCCTCGTCGACGCCCGCCAGCTTCAGATAGTCGCCCGCAGTGCGGCCGAGTTTCCACAGGAACGCATTGCTGTTCACGACCGCGCCTGCGACGGTCACGAACGCCGGTCGCGACGGCACCACGATGCGGTCGGCATGATCGAGCGGCACGTCGGGCAGCGCCTCGAGGCTGCTGGCCGTCGGATTCAGTTCGAGCGCAATGCGGCCGTTCGGTTGCACCCGCGACAGTCGCGCAAGTTGGGCCTGCGTGGCGGCGTTGCTGACTGCGGCGGTGGTGGCCGCGGTGGTGTCGTCGCGCCGATTCGCCGCGTCACGCGCGCTCTGGGTCGCCGCCAGCGACTCCAGTCGGGTGATCGCTGACGCGAGGTTTTCGCGCTGGCGCTGGCGTGTTTCCTCGCGGCTGAAGTCCAGGCCGTAGACGTAGGCCTGGGGGGTGAATCCGCCGGCACGCTGGATCAGGCCGGGCAGGGTCTCGCCGGGCAGCAATTGATAGACACCGGGCGCTGAGACCTCACCCTCCACCGAAACCAGCCGGGTCTGACGGGCCACCGGCACGCGCACGTCCTTCTGGCTGTAGACCGTGACCACGTCGCCCGAAAGCAGCTCGAGGTTGTTGGCGGGGTCGCCGTCCAGGACGGCCTTGCCCAG
>JANNKS010000043.1:0-3366 GCA_031396425.1 Rhizobacter sp.
CCGCGAACGGGCCTTCAACTGGGGCTACGGACACTTCGTCGTCTTCGGCTCGCTGGCGGCGCTGGGTGCCTTTCTCGAAGTGGTCGCCGATCGGCTCAAGGCCGCCCCTGGTACGAGCCCCGCGGTTGCCGAGTCTGCACATGCGGTCACGCCCACCTTGGCGATTGGCCTCGTTGCGGCTGCGGTGGGCGTCTATTTGCTGACGCTGTGGTGGCTGCACCGCCACATCGCGCGCGGCCAGGCGCAGCTGGGCTGGGCATGGGGTGCCGCGCTGGCCATCCTGGTGGTCGTCGTGGCGGCGGTGGCCGCGGGCCTGCCGCTGGCCGCAGCCATTCCGGCCGTGACGCTGGCCCCTGCCTTCATCATCGTGGTCATCGAGAGGGGGCGCCTGGTGCGCCCGGATCTGTACAGCGTGCAATGACGGCGAATTGCGAAACACCCTCACGTACCGCGGCCTGGGCAGGGCCCGGACCTCGGGCGTGGTCGCGTTCCCGCCGACAAGTCGAACCGGCCTTCATGCACCAGGGTTCCATGCGGCGCGCCAGACGCCTGTGGAGTTGCGTCGCCGCGCTGGCGCTCGCGGCCTGCGCCACCCCCTTCGACAACGCGCCGCTAAACCAGCCGCTGAGCCCATCATCGACGCCGGCTTCCGTCGCACAGCTCGGCTCGCCGCCACCGCCCGATCCGAGCGGCGGCGCCAATGTGATTGCCTTGTCCCTTTCGGGCGGTGGCATGCGCGCAGCCGCATTTGCCTTTGGCGTACTGCAGGCGCTGCAGGGTGGCGGGCCGACCGGCATGGATGTTTTCGACGAGCTCACTTTCATCTCCAGCGTGTCGGGCGGTTCGCTGACTGCGGCGTACTTCGGCCTGCACGGACGAGAGGGCTTTGCCGACTTCCGCGGCCGTGTACTTGACCAGGACTTCGAGCGCGAGATGCGGATGTCGATGCTGTCGCCGATCAACATTGCGCGTCTTCTCGCGGGCGGGTTGAACGACCGCAGCAATCTCGCTCACACGCTGCACCGCGAGGTCTTCGGGCAAGCGACGTTTGCTCAACTGCAGCGGCGCGGCAAGCCTGAGGTGTGGATCAATGCGTCGGACCTGTACAACCGCACGCCGTTCCCTTTCATATCGCCCGTGTTCCTGGGCCTGTGCAGCGATCTGTCGCAGTTTCATGTCGCCGACGCTGTTGCCGCGTCGATGGCGGTGCCGTTGGTCTTCGCCCCGATCGTGCTGCAGACCCACCCCGACCGTTGCCTGGCGCCGCTGCCCACCTGGGCCCTGCCAGACGCCGAACGCCAGGCCCGGCAGGCTGGCCAAGGCGTCGTGCGCGCCGTCGCCCAGGCCCTGCGCAACTACCGCGACGCCGACCGCATGCGCTACGTGAAGCTGGTAGACGGCGGCATCACCGACAACAACGGCCTGTCGAGCATCCTCATCGCGCGTGCGGTGTCAGGCACGCCCTATGGTCCCCTCGAAGAGTGGGCAGCGGTGAGGGCCCGGCGCATCCTCTTTCTGGTGGTGGATGCGGGCCGGCCACCCGCGGGCGAATGGGCCAAGCAGCAGGCCGGCCCGTCGGGCGTCGAGGTTGCACTGGCTGCTGCCGACACCGCGGTGGACTCGGCCACGCGACTGGGGGCCGACGCGTTTGCGCGCATGGTCGACGAATGGCGCGCCAGCATCATCCGGTTCCGCTGTTCGCTGAGCCCAGAGCAGTTGCGCCGTCATCTACCGGAAGGGCTGCCGGCAGGGGCGCCATGGCGCTGCGACGACCTGCAGTTCGAGGTCGGCGTCATCGGCTTCGACAACCTGGGGAGCGCGCGGGCTGATCGCCTGAAGAACATTCCGACGCGTCTGGTGCTTCCGAAGGCGGACATCGACGAGGCCATCGCTGCCGGCCGCGACGCAACACGCGACAGCCCGGCAATGGGCCGCTACTTGAGTGGGCGGGTTCGATGACCGGACCGGTCGGTTGACGGCACCGGCGGTTGCGATGAGGCTTCCGTCTGCCGCGATCGTTGACGACGGCATGCAAGGTCCTGGTCAATCGCTGAAGCAGCGAGCAACTGCTCTTGTCTGCCGCGAATGACTCCTGAGGGCCGATGACCGCCGGCCGAACCGCGATAGTCGACGACCGGTTCGTATCAAGGAGTTGACCTGCATCAGGCAGGGTTCGAACGTTCCCTCGTGAGCGACTGGCCCTGACCCACATCCTTCGACTCTCGAAGGGCCCAACTAACGATCTCCTAACGGTGGACAGCGACTCTTCGGGCGACGGCGCGAACGGTTCGCGTCGCGAACCACCTGGAGTGAGACATGCCTGCCCATTCGCCTGCCCATTCGCCTGCCCATTGCCCAACCCTTGAGCACCGCATTCCTCGCCGGCGCGCCTGGCCGCTGCCTCAACCGGTCTGGAAACGCACCTTGGCGGTGCTCGCGCTGTTGATCGTGGCGGGCTGCGGGGGCGGAGGCGGCGATGGGGGTGGAGGCGGCGGCGGCACGATCGTTCAGCTCGGACCCAACCTGGGCAATGTGCCGCCCAGCAACACGAGAAACTGCATTTCCGGTGATCTGGCGGTCGGCCTGACCTCCGGTTTTCAGTCTTGCATGCTGGTGACCATCCCGTACACGGGTGCAGCGTCATTGACCCCCGGCAGCGCGGTGTCGGCCAACATCTTCGTCGGCCCCGTCACGGGGCCGATGCGCTTCGTGCGCGTGCGGGTCCTCGAAGCGGTTGGTGCCGGGCCGTTCTGTTGCTCGGTGGAACAGTATGGCGCCGTCTTCACGCCGACCCCGAACAGCATCACCACGGTGTCGCTGGGCTTCCCGTTGGGGCCCACTGCCACGGACGTGACGACGGGCATCAGGTTCCAGGATCTCGTCGCCCTCGAGATCCTGTCACCGACGGTGCCGGTGCCGGGCGACTTCGTCGGCCCTCCCGATGGGGTTGGTTCGATCATTCATGCCAACTCGCAGTTTTTTCCCGCGATGTCGCAGCGCGGCCTGGGCGTGAGCGTGCCCACCCAGAACGTGCGCGCAGAGGGGATCGGCTTTTTCAACTTCCGACCCAGCTACAACCTCAACTTCCGAGCAAACTAGCATTGCGTTGCATTGATAGGGAAGCGTCTTTGCTGGCCGGTTGCAAGACTGACCGCTGCGAGAACCTGGCCCGGGCCGGCGTGATTGGGGGCGTTCGGTGTGGGCACACGTGCCGCGGACCGTCGATACTCGCGACACGCGCCCCTCATGAGCAAGCTGGTCGAGCGGACAGCCACGGTGAAGTGGCAGGACCTCGCGCTCGTCACGCGCGTGCATCGGCCAGCGCGGCCAGTGCGCGGCGTGCATGCAATTGCCACAGCCAACGAA
>JANNKS010000063.1:0-5238 GCA_031396425.1 Rhizobacter sp.
GAACTTCGAATACGTGGTCGACAACATCAGGAAGATCAGGATCACCAGCAGCACGTCGATGAACGGGATCAGGTTGATCTCCGGTTCATCCGGATGGGCCTTGCCGAAGCGCATTGCCATGCTGGCCTCAGCCCGCGTGGCGCTGCGAAGTGAAGCGCATCAGGTGCGGCACCATGCGGTCGGCCGCCTGCTCCATGTCGACCGTGTAGGCATCCACCAGGCCGCGGAAATAGCGGTACAGCATCAATGACGGAATCGCCACGATCAGGCCGAACGCGGTGTTGTACAGGGCCACCGAAATGCCATGCGCCAGCAAGGCAGGGTTGTTGCCGCCGGTGGGGGCCTGCGAGCCGAAGATCTCGATCATGCCGATCACGGTTCCGAGCAGGCCCAGCAGCGGCGCCGCGGACGCGATCGTGCCCAGTGGAGCCAGGTAGCGCTCGAGCTTGTGCACGGCGGCGCGCCCAGCCGATTCGAAAGCGCCACGCAGGGTGTCTTCGCTGATGCGCGGCTCGGCAATCACGGCGCGAAGGCCCGAGGCGAGCACCTGGCCGAGCACGGAGTTCTTGGCGAGTTTGTTCACGACGTCGGCCGACGGCAGGTGGGCCTTGGTGACCGACATCACCTCGTCGAGCAGGCGCGGCGGCGCGACGCGTGCCTCGCGCAGGCTGGAGAAGCGCTCGAACACGATCGCCAATGCGGCGATCGAACAAAGAATCAAGGGCCAGATCGGCCAACCTGCGGCCTGTATGATCGAAAACAAGCGGATGTCCTCTCGCGCAACGCGGCGGTGCGAATTCGAAGTCGGCGATTATGGCCCGAAGGATCCGTCGGTTGGGCAGCGCAACGATGTCGTGTTGGCTGCGGATCTGATCGCATTGCACAGATGGAGCCGAGCGGTCACGCAATCCACCGCAACTGTGGACAACTTTGTGGGCAACCTGCCATGAGCCTCGCCAACATGGCGAAAACGCAGGTCTGGACACAGATTGCCCAAAGAATAGGCAAAAAGAAGTGCTTTCAAATCAACCACTTGCATGGTTCCTTCGAGCTTCCGCCTTGGACACAAGCAGCCCCGGCCTTGATTGGCGCGGTTGTGGAGTTCTCACCCCGCGCCAACGCTGGGTTTCCCGTTGATCGAGCCACTTGCACCGGGTTCTGCGCGGCTGGTCTGGACCGTCGCGGCGCTGCTGCGCGCGGTCACCGAAAGCATCAGTGCGCGCTTCAACCCGTGCACCCTGCGCGGTGAGATCTCGGGCTTCTCGCGCGCCGCCAGCGGGCACAGCTACTTCAGTCTGAAAGACGCCGAAGGCGGCAACGAACTGCTGCGCTGCGCGATGTTCCGCCGTTCTGCGAGCCTGCTCGACTTTGCGCCCGCCGATGGCCAGCGCGTGGAACTGCGTGGCCGCCTCGAGGTGTACCCGGCGCGCGGCGAATTGCAGATGATCGTGGAATCGATGCAGCGCGACGGCGTTGGCGCGCTGTACGAGCAGTTCCTGCGCCTCAAGGCGAAACTCGAAGGCGAAGGCCTGTTCGACGTGTCTCGACGCCGCAGCGTGCCGCGCTATCCGCGCGCGGTGGGCGTGGTGACCTCGCTCGCCGCGGCGGCACTGCACGATGTGGCCACGACGATCGCCCGGCGTGCACCGCATGTGCGGGTCGTCGTGTACCCCTGCAAGGTGCAAGGCGTTGAAGCGCCGGTCGAACTGGTGGCTGCGATCCAGCTGGCGGGCCTGCGGCGCGAGGTCGACACGCTGATCGTGTGCCGCGGCGGCGGCTCGCTGGAAGACCTCTGGGCCTTCAACGATGAGCGTGTGGTCCGCGCGATGGCCGCGTCGCCGATTCCGCTGGTCAGCGGTGTGGGCCATGAAAGCGATGTGACGCTGGGTGATCTGGTGGCCGACCTGCGCGCCGCCACGCCTACCGCCGCAGCCGAGCTGAGCGTGCCGGCGGGAGACGCAGCTTCGGCGCAGCTGGGGGCCTTGTTGGACCGGATGCAACGTGCCGTCGACAACCGCCTGCACCTCGCCGCGCAACGCGTCGACCGGCTCGCCGCGCAGCTGGGGCGGCCGCTGGAGCGTCTGGCAAGGGAGGCGCTTCGATTGAAGATGCTGGGCCTGCGCCTGCCTGCCTCGGTGGTGGAAGCAAAGCGCAGCGCCAACGAATCGCTACAGCGAATCGGCGGCCGGTTTGTGCACCATGTCGAAATGGGGCGCGCACGGCGCCGCCATGTGCTCGAGACCTTGGTTACACGCTTGTCCGCGTGTGACCCGAACCTGGTGGTGTCGCGCGGTTATGCGCTGGTGCAGTTGCGCGATGGCGCACTGGTCATCAACCCGGCCCAGCTGCGGCCGGGCGCAGAACTCAAGCTGACGCTTGCGCAGGGCCAGGCGAACGTCAGGTTGGCAGAAGACCGCCCGACCTGATGGCAACGCGGGCCCGCAGCGGGCCCGTGCAGGCCAGCCTCACAGCCCTGCGTTCTGCTGCGCAACCATGCAGTAGAGCATCGGAATCGACAGCATCGTGTTGGCGCGCGAGGTCAACATCGCAAGCCGGCCCGCCTTGGCCTTTTCTTCCGGCGTCACGGTGACGATGCCCAGCGCCTTCTTCTGGTTCGGCCAGATGATGAACCACACGTTGAAGGCCATGATCAGCGCCAGCCACATGCCGATGCCGATGGCGGTGAATGGCTTCTGAAAGCTCAGCGCCTGCACCAGGTAACCGCTCAGCGACGCCAGGAAGACGCCGGTGACGACGGTGGCCAGGGCGGCCCAGCGGAACCAGAACAGTGCGGTCGGCGCAATCACCTTGCTGATGGCAGGCTTTTGCTCGTCGGGGATCTTCGGCATCGAAGGAATCTGCACGAAGTTGAAGTACCACAGCAGGCCGATCCACATCACACCGCACAAAACGTGCAGCCAGCGCATGAAGAACGCGTGCCAGGCCGGATTGAACTGGATGTTGCCGAACAGCGCGACGATGATGATCAACAGCACGACGCCTGCAGCGACCGTGCGGCCGAGTGATTGAAAGATTGCACCCATCGATGTCTCCTTTGTATGGTGGTTTGTGCAGCGGACTATAGCGAATCTGAATGCCCTCAAGCAGACGTCATGCCATTGCCGTACGCACCTTGGAGCCTCGCTGCAAAGTTCACTTCGGCAGCGGCCCGCCTCGCAGCCGCGCGCCGGCCTTGATGCCGCGTTTGGCGAACCAGCCCTGGTTCATCTCCAGCGCATAACGCACCGGGCGCATTGAGCAATGGCCGTTGAGCGTCTGCGGCGCCATGTCTTCGATGTTGACAACCTGGCCGTCGTCGGCGAGGAAGGCGATCGACAGCGGCAGCAGGGTGTTCTTCATCCAGAAGCACTGTTCCGATGCTGATTCGAAGACGAACAGCATGCCCTCGTTGGCGCCCATCTTGGGGCGGTGCATCAGGCCGATGCTGCGCTGCTCCGGGGTCTGCGCAAGCTCGGCTTGAATCAGGTGCATGCCCGCACTCAGCGTGACGGTGGGCAGCTTCTGCGGCATGTCCTGGGCGCGCACCGGCATGCCCCACAGCAGGGCCAGCAAGCACAGGAACGGGGTCGATCGCAGCGTGAACATGATGGATATCCTTTGGGCGGCAGGCGTGCAGCCGATCAACACGCGGGCCGGCGGGCAAGACGACCTGGGCTGGCCGCGATGCGCGCGCAGATCGCCACGGACGCCAAGTTTCGCAGGCTTAGAATGAGCGGCTGATTTTCTTCTTGATCCTATCGTCCGGAGCCGCAACCCCATGTACAAGCACGTCAAGATTCCCCAGGGTGGCCAGAAGATCACTGTGAATGGCGACTATTCGCTCAACGTGCCCGCCAAGCCCATCATTCCGTACATCGAAGGCGATGGAACGGGCCTTGACATCACGCCGGTGATGATCAAGGTCGTGGATGCCGCGGTGGCCAAGGCGTACGCGGGCAAGCGGCAGATTCAGTGGATGGAAATATATGCCGGCGAAAAATCGACCAGGATCTACGGGCCGGACGTGTGGCTTCCTGAAGAAACGCTGGCGATCCTCAAGGAATACGTGGTCTCGATCAAGGGGCCGCTGACCACGCCGGTGGGTGGCGGCATTCGATCGCTGAATGTGGCATTGCGCCAGGAACTCGACCTTTACGTTTGCCTGCGGCCGATTCAATACTTCACCGGCGTGCCCTCACCGGTCAAGGAACCCGAGAAGACCAACATGGTGATCTTCCGCGAGAACTCGGAAGACATCTACGCCGGCATCGAGTTTGAATCGGGCAGCGACAAGGCGAAGAAGTTGATCGACTTCCTGATCAAGGAAATGGGCGTCAAGAAGATCAGGTTCCCGAACACCTCGGGCATCGGCGTGAAGCCGGTATCCAGCGAAGGGACGGAGCGGCTGGTGCGCAAGGCGCTGCAGTACGCCATCGACAACGACAAGCCGTCCGTGACGCTGGTGCACAAGGGCAACATCATGAAGTTCACCGAAGGTGGCTTCCGTGACTGGGGCTATGCGCTGGCAGCCAAGGAGTTCGGCGCGCAGCTGATCGACGGTGGCCCGTGGATGAAGTTCAGGAATCCGAAGACGGGCAAGGACATCGTCGTCAAGGACGTCATTGCCGACGCCTTCCTGCAGCAGATTCTGCTGCGCCCGGCCGAATATTCCGTGATCGCCACGCTGAACCTCAACGGCGACTACGTGTCCGACGCGTTGGCGGCGCAGGTGGGCGGCATCGGCATTGCCCCGGGGGCGAACTTGTCCGATTCGATCGCGATGTTCGAAGCCACCCATGGCACGGCGCCCAAGTACGCCGGCAAGGATTACGTGAACCCGGGTTCGGAGATCCTGTCGGCGGAAATGATGTTGCGGCACATGGGCTGGACCGAGGCCGCCGACCTGATCATCAGTTCGATGGAGAAGTCGATCCTGTCGAAGAAAGTGACCTACGACTTCGCCCGCCTGATGGAGGGCGCAACGCAGGTGTCGTGCTCCGGGTTCGGCCAGGTGATGATCGACCACATGTGATCTCGTTTCACGGTCGGTGTCGCCATGCCAATGGCTGTCGCCATGGGGTTCCAGACGGATGGCCGCGTCGAAGAGGTGGGGCTGATGCAGGGGCTGGGATTGAGCAATGGGTTGCGAGCGTGCTCATCACCGGGCTGGTTGCGCAGGCTGCTGCAGGGGGCGTTGCAGCAAGGCCAGCGCCGCGCCGATCAGCAGCAGCCCCGAAG
>JANNKS010000083.1:0-12823 GCA_031396425.1 Rhizobacter sp.
GTGGTCGCCCTTGATCGCGCCGAGCGCCGCCGCCACGTCCGGCGCGAGCCGCTGCACCGGACCGATCGAGGCAGCGTGACGTTCGAGATGGTCGAGGAACATGCGCACCTCGGTCACGTCGCGCCGCAGCACCTTGTGCATGAAGGCGAACTTCTGCGCCGGGGTCGGCTGATCGTCCGCCAGGGCGCACAGGTCGCCGCGGAAGCCCGCGTGCGGATCGGCGTCGCTCAGGCCTGCAACGGCGATCATCGAACTCGGCCCGAAGAGTTTGAGCAGTGTCGGGCTCGCGCGGCCGCTGGCGACTTCGCCTGCAGGTGCCGTCTGAAAATAGCGTTCGAGCAGGGGCCCGGCCGTGCGACCGAGGGGCGCCTTCGATGAAAAGCCGTAGATCACCGGCACGTCCTTGAACACGTGGCGCAACCGGTCTCGATTGCTCTGACCGTAGCGCTCGCTCAACAGCACGGACACGCGTTCAGCGTCGGCCTGTGAATGGCCCGAACGGACGAGACTGCGTGCGACCTCGGCGGAGGCGACGTGCCTAGGATCCGACTTCAAGGTGTTGCAGCCGAACAGGTACACCTCCTTGAGCTGCGAGAACAATCCGTTACCGGCCGCGCTGCACGACTCGTGCTGCATTTCATGCACCGTCAGGAATTCGCGGTCGTCGAAGCGGTCGGTGTAGAACTCGGTGCCGTCATCGAAATGACCGGAAATGATGAGCACGTCGCAGCTCACGCCACGCTGGCGCGCCGATGCCAGCCAGTCCGGCTGGCCGCGCTGCACCAGTTCGACGAAGCGGTACCGGTCGCGCGGCAGGTGGCGCTGGAACACGTCCCGCTCGTCGGACGAGTTGATCGTGACGGTGCACACCGTCTTCAGCGCCGCACCTGCAGCGTGTGAACCCACGGTGGCCAGGCAGGCCAGCAAGGCCGCCGATGCGCGCCACAGGGAACGGGGCAGGGGGGGGCGATTCCGCATGCGGCAAGTGTTTCACAAGCCCGCCCGGTGAGGCCGCGCGTCGTGTAACCGATGGCGCGCCGGATCGGCAAAAGTACAGCCGAAAGCACGCGCCCGGCGAACGCCTCAACGTGCTTGCAGCCGGCGAAGCAGCGCGTCGATCGTGCTGTCGCCCGCGGCCGATGGCAGGCGGTTCGCAAGCAGGTGCCGCGCGAACGTCGAACCGCTGATCGAGCGCAGGTCTGCGCGCAGCAGGATGCCAGCAATCGCGGCCTGAACCGACGCTGAAGGTGTGCTCGAGAACAGCCGCGCGAGCAATACCAGCACTTCGCGATCAGACACGTAGTGTCGGCCGAGCGTCTCGAGTGCGCGCACCTGGGCGTCGGACGGATCCATGCGGGTGATGTCGGTGGCGACCTGGCGCAATTCGGCGGCGTCTGTGATCGGGCGGTAGCGCAAGTAGGCCTGTGCGATCTGGACGTCTCGCTCGTTTCGGCTGACCAGCCCTTTGAGCGTGCGTTCGCGTCCCTCGGCGCTGACCAGGCAGGCGCGAACCGCGGCGTGGGGCACGTCGTCCGCCGGGCTGTCAGGCGGCACGCGCCGATTGAACGCACCGTCGAGGTCACTGTCCGCGTTCAAGGTGCAGGCCAGGCCCACCTCGCCCACGCCCACCGTGCTGCGGCCCTGCAGTTCGCCCAGCATCAACGCGAGTTCTTCCCAGCGATCGTCCTCCGACAGCCAGCCCAGATCGCGCGCGACGTTGAGCAGGCGTGTGCGCACCGCAAGTTGGTCGGCGGCGCGTGCGTAAGCGAGAAATCGCGAGCTCGTGGCGCCATCGCGCGCGATCGTATCGAGCGCCTGCGTCACCGCGGCCGTCTTGCGCGCCGGCTCGGCGAGCGACCGGGTCAGGCGCTGGATGCGGTCGAGGTACAGCCGGGCCTCGCCGACATGCCTGCGCACCAGATCGTGCACGAAACCCAGCTTGGTGGCGTCAGACAGACGGTCATCGGCGAACTGGCACATGTCCCGCCGTGCATCGATGTGCGGGTCCTTCTCGCTCATGCCCTGGGTCGCCGACAGCCCGAAGGGCGCGAAGTATCCGAGCAGTCGGCCGCTCGGGTGCCCGCGTGCGATCTCGCGGGTGCCGGCGGCCCGGAAGTAGCGGTCGAGCGTCGTGGCGGCAATCGGGCCCAACGGCGCCACCGACGAGAACCCGTAGATCACCGGCACGTCGTTGAAGATCTGGCGCATGCGGTCGCGGCTGCTTTCACCGTGCACTGCATTGAGCGCCTGCAGTTGCCGTTTCGCTTCCTTCGGCGAGCGACCTTCGCGCACGAGACTGCGCACGACCTCGGCCGACGCCTCGCTCTGCGGATCCGGGTTCAGCGTGTTGCAGCCGAACAGGTGCACCTCTTTCAGCCGGGAAAACAGACCCGGGCATGAATCGCTGCACGAGACGCGCTCCAGTTCGGCCACGGGCAGGAACTCGCGCACCTCGAGCCGATCCGAAAAGAACTCGTTGCCGCCGTCGTAATGGCCGGAGACGACGAGCACGTCGCAGCTGATGCCGGCGCGGCACGCCGAGGCCAGCCAGTCGGGCCGGTCGCGCTCGACGAGTTCGACGAACCGGTACTTCGCGGCAGGCAGGTGGCGCCGGAACGTTTCCTTTTCGTCGGCGGAATTGACGGTGATCGTGCAGACCGTCTGCTGCTCGGCCGCGGTGGCCGGCGTCGCCAGCCCCCACGCGGCTGCGAACGGGATGAGCAAGAGCTTCGATGACCAGCGCATGGGATCATCGTAGCGAAGGCCGGTTGTGCGGCCGCTGCAAGACCCGCTGCGCGGTGTGCCAACAGCGCGCGGAAGGGTGCCGGCCGCCCCTTGTCGCGCGGTCCGGCGCTGCGGGATCAGAGAGCGGCAATGCGCGCGAGTGCGTTGCGCGCCTGTTGCTCGGTGTTCAGCGATACCTCCAACGGAACGCGGCACAGGCCGGCCTGCTCGTAGCGCTGGTTTTCGTACAGCTCGGCGGCCGCCGGGAACGACTTCAATACCGCGTCGAGCTCCGGCCCCGGTGCGACGTTGCCGAGTTCCTCCGCCAGGTGCCTGACGACGGCGCGGTACTGGTCCGCACTGAACGGCTCGGAACTGCTTTCGAGGCGGGTGAGCAACTGCGCGAGCGTCACCACCACGCGGAAGCGTTCGGGAAGAGCGATTTGCTTTGGAGCATTCATGAGCTGGGTCACCCGGGCAGCTGGGAGAACTGCCCCTGCAGGGATAAGTGGGTCCGGCCAGCCAGGTTTCAAGTCCGAACCCGTTTCGTTCCAGGCCGACCCGCATCGCACCGCACCGCACAGCGCAGCGCGATACGCAATTCACCCGGCGCTGTGACCTTGTGGCAACGACAGGTGCCTGCGCGCCCCGAGAATCGCACCATGGCGCCTGCAGTTCCTGTTCTCTTCACCGCTGAACAGCCCACCCCGGGCCACTTCCGCCCGCGCCTGAGTCTGCAGACGCTGACGCGCGGCGACGGCCTGCTCGGCCTGCGCGCCCGCGAAGGCTTCGGCCCGCGCGGCGCGCAGCTCACGGTGGCGCGGGTCTGCTGGACCTACGTCACCGACGCCGGCATGAAGTGGGAAACGCCCGCGCCTGCGCGCGTGCTGGGGCCCCGACCCAAGCCGACCGAACTGCTGCGCGGCGCCTGGGGGGACAGGGTGCTGCTGCAACGCAACCTCAGTGCCGAGGCCGACGCCAGCGATGCGTTGTGGGCCAGCGGCCTGCGCCCGCTGCCGATGGACGCGCTGCAATGGCGCAGTCGCGATGCGGCGATTGGCCACGACGGCCTGTGGTCGCTGGCGGAAGAAAACCATTTTGGCGACTTCTGGGCCGAGCAGGTGCCCAAGCTGCAGGCGCAGGCGTGGCAGATCGTCGTGCAGCCCGGTTTCGTGCACCAGAGCGTCACGGTGGATCGATGGCGGCTCGTCATCAACCCCGACACCGGCGCTGAACAAGGGCGCGAACTGGTCGAGCCGCTGGGGAGTCGAACCCCGCAGATCACCGCGTTGCGCCAGCCGCCGCGCGAAGGTTCGTTCATGCTCAGCCTGGGCATCGAGGTCGACGGCGAAACGCTCGACCTCGCGCCGTTGCTCGCCGACCTGCTCAAGCGCGACGCGCGCTGGCTGAATGCGCGCGAAGTGGCGCAGATCGCCGATGAAGCCCTGATCATGCTGCGCGCGCCCGGAGGCCGGCGCATCGAGGCGCCGGCGGCGCCGCTGAAGGCAATCGTCGGTGCGATGCTGGACCTGCTCACCGACCCGCGCCGCAAGCTCGATGAGCCGCTGCGCCTGTCGAACTGGGAAGCGCAGCGCATCGAGGCGATGCGCCTGGCGCTGCTCGATGCGCACACCAGCCGGGTCGAGCGGGCTGGCGCGATGGGGGCCTGGCAACTGCAGGGCGAAGCGGGCCTGAGCGCGCTCGCGCAGCGCCTGCGCGCCGCGGGTGGGCCGCAGCCCCTCGAACCGCAGCGTTTGGTGGAAATCGGCCTGGGCCTGACGCTGCGCCCCTACCAGTTGCACGGCGTGGCCTGGCTGCAGTACCTGCGCGAACAGCACCTGGCCGGCATCCTGGCCGACGACATGGGCCTGGGCAAGACGGCGCAGGTGCTGGCGCATCTTCTGATCGAAAAGCATGCCGGTCGGCTCGACGTGCCGGCGCTGATCGTGCTGCCCACCTCGTTGATCGCCAACTGGCAGGCCGAAGCAGCACGCTGTGCGCCTTCGTTGCGCGTGCTCACGCTGCAGGGCAGCGAGCGCTCGCGCGACTTTGCGCGCATCGGCGAACACGACATCGTGTTCACCACCTACCCGCTGCTGTGGCGCGATGTCGAAGCGCTGCAGGCGCAGGCCTGGCACCTGTTGATCCTGGACGAAGCGCAGATGGTGAAGAACGCGGCCAGCCGCGCTGCCACCGCGTTGCGCCAGCTGAAGGCGCGGCACCGCCTGTGCGTGACCGGCACGCCGCTCGAAAACCACCTCGGCGAGCTGTGGGCGCATTTCGATTTCCTGATGCCCGGTTTCCTGGGCGATGCGCGCAGCTTTGCGCGCGTCTGGCGCAAACCGATCGAAACCAATGGCGAGACACTGCGCGCGCAATTGCTGGCGCAACGGGTGCGGCCGTTCATCCTGCGCCGGCGCAAGTTGGAGGTGGCCGCCGAGCTGCCGCCCAAGACCGAGGTGGTGCGCCTGGTGCAATTGCAGGGCCAGCAGCGCGCGCTGTATGAAAGCGTGCGCGTCGCGGCCGACGAACAGGTGCGCCGGGTGCTGAAGCGCCAGAGTTTTGCGGGGGCGCAGATCAGCATCCTCGACGCGTTGTTGAAACTGCGCCAGGTCTGCTGCGACCCGCGCCTCGTCAAGGGCAACAAGGCGCCGGCGACGATGGAGCGCGCCAAGATGGAATGGCTGCGCGACAACCTGCCCGAACTGGTGGACGAAGGCCGGCGCCTGCTGGTGTTTTCGCAGTTCACCGAGATGCTCAGCCTGGTCGAGCCGGAATTGAGCGAACTTCAGCTGCCCTTCCTGGTGCTCACCGGCGACACGCCGGTGCGCGAGCGCGGCGCGGTGGTGCGGCTGTTCCAGGCGAAGGCGGTGCCGATCCTGTTGCTCAGCCTGAAGGCCGGGGGCGTGGGTCTGAACCTCACCGCCGCCGACACCGTGATCCACCTCGACCCGTGGTGGAACCCTGCCGTCGAGCAGCAGGCTACGGCGCGCGCGCACCGCATCGGCCAGGACCAGCCGGTGTTCGTCTACAAGCTGGTGGTGGCCGGCAGCATCGAAGAGCGCATGCTCGCGCTGCAGCAGCGCAAGACCGCATTGACCGAGGGTGTACTGGGCGCCGATGGCGCGGCGGCGACCAAGTTCAGCGCTGAAGACCTGCAGGGCTTGCTCGCGCCGCTGGTCTGAGGCAGATTCGGCACTCGAGAAAGGCGTGAAGGGATCATCGCGACGCTGCTCATCAGGTCGCCGTCATCCCGGCGCACGCCGGGATCCACTCCGTCAATGTCCACTACACGCCCCATGAAGCCGCCGCCGCCCCGCACCTCCACGCTCGTCTATTCCACCGATTCCGGCCGCATCTGCACGGGCTGCGGCCGGCCGGTCGCCGCCTGCATCTGCAAAGCCAACACAGGAAACGTCGGCAAAGGCGACGGCACCGTGCGCGTCAGCCGTGAAACCAAGGGGCGCGGCGGCAAGGCGGTGACGGTGATCCGCGGGGTGCCGCTGGCCGCGGCTGACCTCGCCGCGCTCGGCAAACAATTGCGCAGCGCGTGCGGGACCGGTGGCACGCTGAAAGACGGTGTGCTGGAAGTGCAGGGCGATCACGTTGAGCGCGTGATCGAGCTGTTGAAGCCGCATGGCTGGCCGGTGAAGCGCGCCGGCGGCTGAAGCGGCGGTGGCGTGATCGACCACATCGCGCCCACTTCTGGTTGGCGGGCGAACACCCTGCCGGTCGCCTCAAACGAAGGTCGCGTCGGCCCCTCGAGGGCGCAGCTGTGACCGGACGTCGCGACGTGTAACGACAGGCAACCGGCACCTCTGTGCTGTCCGGCAAACAACCCGCCTCGACCCCCCGTGAATCGGTGCTTCGGCGTGCATTTGTCGCGGGCTTCGGGTCGATGTTTGAAGCGCGGAATTGCACCGTGACTACCTCCCATTTCCTGAAAACCGAACGGCGCACTGGGCCGTGCTCCACAACAATTGCTTCCATGGGTGTGCGGGACATGTCAATCCCTAACACCTGATGCGATGGGACACCAAACGGGGGGCCTCGCTGATTCGCAACACAGGGAGCAAACAAATGAATCTTGTCTCGAAATTCATCGTACTGATTGAAAGGCGGCGCCTGGGCCGGCGGCTGATGGCCGCGCTGACAGCACTGTCGATGGCAGCCACCGGGTTCGTGCCGGTGAGCGCGCATGCGGGCACCTCCGGCTTTGACAAGGCCCTCAAGCTGGCGCGCGATCTGGATGACGAAGCCGCCAACGTCGGGACGCCGAAAGCCAAGTGGGCGCGCGACGTCAACGGCGTTCGCCACGTGCAGGCCGTCGTCGTCAGCAATTCCACCGACCCCGCGTTCACCGACCTGCGCGCCTGGGTGCTGGGCACCGGGGGCTCGGTGCATAAGCTGCACCCGGGAATCAACGCGCTGACGGTGCAGTTGCCAGCGAATCGGGTGCGTCAGCTGGGGCAGCGCAGCGACGTGGTCAGCGTCTCGCCGAATCGCGTCACGCAGCGCACCGCCAGCACGCTCGAGTCGATCACTGGCGCGCTGGCCAGCAACGTGCGCACCAGCAGCACCAAGACCAGCTACCTCGGCTCCGATGGCGCCGGCGTGGGCATTGCGGTACTCGACTCGGGCGTCATGAAGACGCATGAAGGCTTGATGGCGTCGGGTGCCGTCAGCCGCGTCAAGAAGAACGTCAGCGTGCTGGGCGCGACCCAGGCCAACTGGACCACCGGCGTCGACAACAAGACCACGTCGTTGCAGCCCGGCAGCACCGCATTGGCGACCTACGAGTCGGCAATCAACACCGCCAGCGCCACCACGCAAGACGCCTACGGCCACGGCACGCACGTGGCATCGGTGGCCGCCGGGCGCGCCGCGCTGTACTCCAGCGGCACGCCCGACACCACCGGCATCGCCCCCGGCGCAGACATCTACGACGCCAAGGTGCTCGACGGCTACGGCTTCGGCACGCTCAGCGACGCCATCGAAGGCATCCAGTGGGTGGTCTACCACGCCAAGGAATACAACATCCGCGTGCTCAATATCAGCCTGGGCGCCGCCTCCACGGAATCGTGGCAGACCGACCCGCTGTGCAACGCAGTGCGCAGCGCCACTCCCGCCGGCATCACCGTGGACGTGGCCGCCGGCAAATTCGTCACGGCGCCATTCGGCCAGACGATCTACGGCGCGATCAGCTCGCCCGGCAACGACCCCTCGGTGATCACCGTCGGTTCGGTCAACTTCAAGGACACCACCGCGCGCAGCGACGACGTCGTCAACAACTTCAGCTCGCGTGGGCCGACGCGCGGCGGCATCATCGACTCCAACGGCGTGCGCGTGGCCGACAACCTGCTCAAGCCCGACCTGGTGGCGCCGGGCAACAAGATCGTCAGCGCGATGGCCACCAAGGCCGGCAACAGCGCGACGAGCAACTGGAACTTCCTGGCCAAGACCTTCACCAGCGCGCTGGTGACGCCGCTGGGCATCACGCAGACGACGTCGGAGACGCAGATGCTGCTCAGCGGCACCTCGGTCGCCGCCCCGGTGGTGGCGGGTGCTGCGGCGGTGCTGCTGCAAGCCAACCCCGGCCTCACCCCGCCGCTGGTCAAGGCCATCCTGCAATACACCGCGCAACCGCTGGCGGGCACCAACTTGCTCGAACAGGGCGCGGGCCTGGTCAACCTCAGCGGCGCGGTGGCGCTGGCCAAGGTGTTGCGCACCGATCTGAATACCGTGATCGCTGCCGGCAGCATCAGCGCCGGCGGAACGATGCTGGCCAGCGGGATGTCGATGCCGACCCAGAGCTCGACCATCAACGGCACCAGCTTCAACTGGTCGCGCATCGCCTTCGTCGGCGGCAACCAGGTGGTCAGCAACAGCGCGCTGTTCACGAAGTACCAGCCGATCTGGGACCCGCGCACAACGTGGGTCGGCAGTGTGGTGCGCAAGCGCAGCGCGGTCTACTGGTCGGGCACGGGCATCGCTTCGGATACCTTCCCGAAGTACTTCACCGACGTGGCCGCACCCAACCAGACGCTGCTGACCTCGGGCGTCGTGCGCGGCAATTCGCTCGTCGGCGCCAGCTCATTGGTCGGCAAGACCGGCGTGTTCATCCCGACCGCCACGCTGTCAGGCTGGCTCGTCAGCGGCAGCGGCCTGGTGCTCAGCGGCACCGGCCTGGTGCTCAGCGAGGGCCTGGTGCTCAGCGAAGGGCTGGTGTTGAGCGAAGGCTTGGTGCTAAGTGAAGGGCTGGTGCTCAGCGAGGGTCTGGTGCTCAGCGAAGGGCTGGTGCTCAGCGAAGGGCTGGTCATGAGTGAAGGCCTGACGCTTGGCGAGCCCTGACCAGCTCTGCGAGGCCAAGCCTTCGCCGCCTGAACCCCAACGGGTTTCGCAAACCCATGAACCGAGCCGGCCGATCCGTTGGGCAAGACCGAAACGAGTCGGCCGGGTGACATGTGACAGTGTGTTTGTCGGACACCCCTCCGGGCTCAAGTTGAACTTCTGGCGGCCGATATGCTTGTGATGAATCGCCATTGCGTCGACAGGCTGCCAGCGTTGCCCGATCCCGCAGTGGGCTCACTGCCCGGCCCGTTGCCGCGCTTTGCGCAGCGGCACGTGTTCGGCCACAGGTCGGCTGCGCCGTCGCCGTGGCTTCCGTTCGTTGCCTGTTCCCCGTGCGCCAGGCGGAGCGGGCCTGAAATCCACCGGCGAGCCGCGACACCGTGAACCCTGCCCAGCAAGAAGTCGCACACAGCGCCACTGGACCATGGTGGCTGCGCCTGCATCAGGCGCTGATGCCCGACTACAACCGCAAGGCGGCTCTCTACTGGTGGGCCATGGTGCTGCTGGGCGCGGTGATCCTGGCCTACACGCTGCACACCCTGCTGGCGCTGCCGTCGATGGACCTGTTGCAGGTGGCCGTCGGCGCGGGCATCGCCATGCTGGCCGGCTTCTTTCCGGTGCGCGTGCCGCGCTCGAAGAACTCGTTTGCCGCCGGCGAGATCTTCATCTTCCTGCTGCTGCTGCTGCACGGCCCGGCGGCGGCGACGCTGGCCGCCGCAGGCGAGGGGTTGATCGGCTCGTGGCGCACCTCCAAGCGCTGGACGAGCCGCATCGCCAGCCCGGCGATGGCCTGCGTGGCGATGTTCAGCGTCGGCACGCTGCTGCAGGCCGCCATCGGCGCGTCGCACACGCTGGGATGGTACGGCGCCGCGCTGCTGCTGGTGGCGACGATGCTGTGCGCAGTGCTGTACTTTCTTCTCAACACGGCGCTCATCACGGCCGTTCCCTACCTCAAACGCAACCAGCGGCCCGCGCTGCGCGAGATGTTCGGCAACTTCGGCTGGGTCGGCATCACCTTCGCCGGCAGCGCCTCGATCGCCTGCCTGCTGTTCCTGACGTTCCAGCAGTCGGGCCTGGGCGTGCTGATGGCCGCCGCACCCATCATCGCGATGCTGCTGAGCACACTGCATTACTTCTTCCGCCAACAGGAGTCCGACGAGGCGGTGCGCAAGAGCCGCCTCGAAGCCGCCGAGCGTGAAGCCGAACTGGCGGCGCACCACGTGCGCGCGCTCGAGGTCAGCGAGCGGCGTTTCCACAGCGCCTTCACGCATGCCTCGATCGGCATGGCGCTGGTGTCGTTCGACGCGCGTGTGCTGCAGGTCAACGCCGCGCTGTGCGCGCTGTTGGGCGTGGCCGATCCGAAGGCCATCACGAACCACCCGTTTGGCGACTTCATCGACGCCGAACACGCCGGCCTGCTGAACGACCGCCTGATGCAGTTGAATTCGCAGCAGGTGGCGTCGTTCACCGTCGAGCTTCGCTTGCGCCACCGCGAAGGCCTCGAGGTCTGGGCGGCGGTGCACGGCAGCTTCTTCTCCGAGATCGATTCAACGTCGCCGTGCCTGATCCTGCAGGTGCAAGACGTCACGGGCCGGCGCCAGGCCGAGGCCGGCCTGCACCACATCGCGTTCCACGACAGCCTGACCGGCTTGCCCAACCGGCGCCGTTTCCACGATCATCTGGTTCAGGCGCTGGCGCGCGTCGGGGACGACCCGGGGCGCCATTTCGGCCTGATGTTCCTCGACTTCGACCGCTTCAAGCTGATCAACGACAGCCTCGGCCACGCCGTGGGCGACGAATTCCTGGTGATGGTCGCACGCCGCCTCCAGCACCACTTGCGCCCGCAAGATATCGTGGCGCGCCTCGGTGGTGACGAATTCGCGATCCTGACCGAAGACCTCGAATGCGAGCGCTACGCGGTGACGCTGGCCGAGCGGCTGATCGACGCGCTGCGCCAGCCGTTTCATGTCGCCGGCACCGAGATCACGACCAGCGCGAGCATCGGCATCACCTTCAGCGGCATGGGCTACGTGACGCCGGCCGACATGCTGCGCGACGCCGACACCGCCATGTACAAGGCCAAGGCCGCCGGCAAGGCGAGGTACGCACTGTTCGACAGCGCACTGCACACCGAGGTGTCGCACCGCCTGCGGCTGGAAGGCGACCTGCGCCGGGCGCTGGCCGCGGGCCAGTTGGCGGTGGCCTACCAGCCGCTGTTCGAGCTGGCCTCGGGGCGGGTCACCGGCTTCGAGGCGCTGGCGCGCTGGAACCACCCTGAGCTGGGGGCCGTGAGCCCGATGGTTTTTGTCGGCGTGGCCGAAGACGCCGGCCTGGTCACGCAGCTCACCGACTTCATGCTGCGCACCGCCTGCAGGCAACTCAAGGAATGGCAGTTGAGCGACCCGGCATTCGCTGACCTGAACATGCACGTGAACGTGTCGGGCAACGACATTTCGAGCCCGGGCTTCGTGGCCCGCGTGACCACCGCGCTGTTGGAGGTGCGGCTCGAGCCCCAGCACCTGACGCTGGAATTGACCGAGAACATCCTGATGGAGCGCCTGGAAGCCGCGCTGCCGGCACTGACGGAGTTGCGCCGGCTCGGCATCGGCCTGAGCGTCGATGACTTCGGCACCGGCTACTCGTCGCTGCGCCATCTCTCGAAGCTGCCGGTCAACAGCTTGAAGATCGATCGTGCCTTTGTGAGCGATCTGCACCGCAACTCCGACGAGGCCGCTGTCGTCGGGGCCATCGTTCTGCTCGGCAAATCGCTGGGCAAGGTGGTGATCGCCGAAGGCATCGAAACCTCGGAGCAGATGAACCAGTTGCGCCAGATGGGCTGCTCCACCGGGCAGGGGTTCCACCTCTCTCGCCCGCTTTCCGCCGAGCTCGTCGACAAGTTGCTCGACGGCATGGCCACGCAGGCTTACAGCGCCGTGGCGGCTCCAGGTTTCGAGCGCGTGCCGCTGTTTCATTGAGTCGTTGGGCTGTCGACGGGCTGGCATGAAGCCTTGGTCGTGCCGGCGGCGGTCGGGCGGTGGTGCGTACACTGCTGTAAACGACCTCGCAGCCTGCACGATGACCACCCAGCTCAAAGAACTTCTCGACAGCAACCGCCTCTGGGCCGCCAAGACCGAAGCGCAGACGCCGGGCTTCTTCACCGGGCTGCTGCGGCAGCAGGCGCCGCAGTACATGTGGATCGGCTGCGCCGACAGCCGCGTGCCAGCTAACGAGCTGGTCGACCTGCTGCCGGGTGAACTTTTCGTGCACCGCAACGTGGCCAACGTGGTGGTGCACTCCGACCTGAACTGCCTGTCGGTGATCCAGTACGCGTCCGACATGCTCAAGGTCAAGCACATCATCATCGTCGGCCACTCGGGCTGCGGCGGTGTGGCGGCGGCCTTGCATGACACCCGCATCGGCCTGGCCGACAACTGGATCCGCCACGTGCAAGACGTGCGCAACCGCCACCAGGCCTGGCTCGAGATGGTCGACGACAACCAGCGTGTGAATGCGCTGTGCGAGCTCAACGTGGTCGAGCAGGCGCTCAACGCCTGCCAGACCACCATCGTGCAAGACGCCTGGCAACGCAAACAGGAGCTGGTGGTGCACGGCTGGGTCTACGGCCTGCACAACGGCCAGCTGCAAGACCTGCGCATGACGGTGTCGAGCGCCGAAGAGACCATGACCGCGTACGACGACGCCGTCAACCTGATCCGCGTGCGCTACACCCCCGACCTGGTGCCCAGCG
>JANNKS010000085.1:0-9044 GCA_031396425.1 Rhizobacter sp.
CCGCAACCCCCCGAACGGCAGCCAGACGCGACGCTGACGCCGTGGCGCTCGGCGAAGTCGAGCAGCGATTCATCGCGCGCGTTCCACTCCAGCGTGCGGCCGGAGGTGTCGAATCGCACTTCGAACGCGGGAGTGGCATCACGGCCGGGCATGGCTGGCTCGGGCCGCGCGACCCGCACCGACGCCGGGCCGAAGGCCTCGTGGTGAATGTCGTGTTGCGGCACGCCCCATGCGGTGAGCGCTGCGACCAGGTCCTCCATCAGCGGCGCCGGGCCGCAGGCGTAGAAGGTGTGGCGGCCGTGCGGCAGGGTGCGCCGCAGCAGGGCGGCGTCGACATGCCCGGCATGCTGGTAGTCGCGTCCCTGCACGTCGTCGGCGCCGGGGCGGCTGTACACCACGTGCAGGTGGAACCGCGGATGCTGCCGCGCCCATTGCTCAAGCTGCGCCCTGAACGCATGTACGTCGCTGTTGCGCACCCCGTAGTACAGATGCACGTCGCGCCCGGGCTGCGCGCCCAGGCACCAGCCCAACATGCTCAGCAGCGGCGTGATGCCGATGCCGCCCGCGATCAGCACGACCGGCGCGTTTGGATCGGGGTCGAGAAAGAAGCGCCCGGCGGGCGCCTTCACCTCGAGCACATCACCTTCACGGACCTGGTCGTGGAAGTGGCTCGATGACGCACCGGGTCGCGCGTCGGGCCTGTCCTGTGGCGCTGCGACGCGTTTGATCGTGACCCGATAGCGGCCCAGGTGGGGCGGCTCGGACAGCGAGTAGCAGCGCGTGACGGCACGTTCCCCGCCCGGCTGCGCGGCGTGCGCATCGGCGACTCGCAGCGTGAACGTGAGGAACTGGCCCGGCAAGAACGGCGGCAGTGCCACGCCGTCGACGGGCTCCAGGTAGAACGAGCACTGCGTGCGCGCGGCGTCCTCGAATTCGCGGCGCATCACGCGGAACTTGCGCCAGCCCGGCCAAGCCCCCAAGGCTGGCTGCGGCGCCTGGAGCGGGGCCGCGGGCACGTTCGCCGCGGTGCGGCCGCGGCGCCATGCCGAAATGGCCAATGCCGCAGCGACTTGCAGCAGTAACGCCGTGACGATCCAGAGGAGGAGCAGCGCTGCCGTCACGACGCTGGCGTCAAGCGTGCGCGTGGACCATCAACACCGGCAGCGTGGACACGCGCAGCAGGTTCTCCGCGACGCTGCCCAACACTGCGCGGCCGAATCCCCGCCGCCCGTGCGTGCCCATCACGATCAGGTCGGCCTGCCACCTCGCGGCTTCGGCGAGCAGCGTCGCGGTGATCGGCTCCCTGTCGGAGCGAACCATCGCGGTGGTCGCCGTCACGCCGGCCGCCCGCGCTTGGCTCGCGGCCTGATCGAGCACGCCTTGCCCTTCGACCTCAAGTGCGCGCTCGGCGGCAACGAGGTTGACGACCGGGTGCCCGAACGTCTTCGCTTGGTGGACGACAAAGGCGACGTGCAACTCGCCGCCGTCGGCCTGGACGAGCTTGATGGCTTCCTTCAACGCGGCGGCGCCGGGCTCGCTTCCGTCGGCGGCAACGAACAGGCGTTTGTACATGGCGGTTTCCAGCAGCCTCGGGTCGGGGCCGCATGGGCTTGACTGTGCACGGCATCCGGGCGACAGGCCTTGAGGCATATCAACCACATCAATGGGCAGGTGGCATCGTCTTCGCAAGGGTGTGCGTGCGCACTGCGCGCTGCCACGCCTTTTCGATCTCCACCGCCACAAACACCACCGCGGCGAGAGCGAAACACAAGGCCAGCTCGGCCGCCGAAAGCGGCTGGGTGCGAAACACGGGCTGCAGCCAGGGAACATAGATCGTCGCCAGCTGCAGCACGAGCGTCAGCAGCACCGCCGCCAGCAGAGGCCGGTTGCTCCCCAGGCCGATACTGAACAGCGACTCGCGCTCGGATCGGATCGCCAGCAGGTGCGCCATCTGCGCGAACGTGAGCACGGTGAAGACCATCGTCTGCCAATGCGCGTTGGCGGCCCCGCCATTGCCCGCCCGCAGGGCCCAGGCCTGCACGCCGAGGCACAACGCACCGATCAGCAACCCGACCCACAGGGCGTGTTGCCACAGGCCGTGGGCGAACACGCTTTCCTGGGGTGGTCGCGGCGGGCGTTGCATCACGCCGCGTTCGGCCGGCTCGGCCGCCAGCGCCAGGCCCGGCAGGCCGTCGGTCACCAGGTTGACCCACAGGATGTGGATCGGCAGCAGCGGAATCGGCATGCCGAGCAACGGCGCCAGGAACAGCACCCAGATTTCGCCCGAGTTGCCGGTCAGCGCATAGCGGATGAACTTGCGGATGTTGTCGAAGATGCGGCGACCCTCGCGCACCGCGCCGACGATGGTGGCGAAGTTGTCGTCCAGCAGGACCAGGCTCGACGCCTCGCGCGCCACGTCGGTGCCGCCCTTGCCCATCGCGACGCCGATGTCGGCGCTGCGCAGCGCCGGAGCATCGTTGACGCCGTCGCCGGTCATCGCGACGAATTGGCCCTGCGCCTGCAGCGCCTGCACGATGCGGATCTTCTGCGCCGGGTCCATGCGCGCGTAGACCGACACCCGCTGCACCGCGCCGGCAAGTGCGGCATCGTCGAGGCGGGCGAGTTCGGCGCCGGTCAGCACCTCGCTGCCTTCGCCGGCAGCGATGCCGAGGTCGCGCGCAATCGCCAGCGCCGTGGCCGGATGGTCGCCGGTGATCATGACCGGCCGCACGCCGGCCGCCAGGCATTCGGCCACCGCGGCTCGGGCCTCGGGCCGCGGCGGATCGATCAGGCCGACCAGGCCGAGCAAGGTCAGCCCTTGTTCGAACGCGTCGGAATCGACTGCGACGACATCGTCGCTGCCGTCTCGCTGTGCCACAGCGAGCACGCGCATGCCCGATGCAGCCCACGCCTGCGCGGTGCTCAGCGCCTCGTCGAGTTCGGCGCCGCCCGTACAGCGCGGCAGCACCGATTCGGGTGCGCCCTTCACGTAGGCGCGCCAACCGCCCTCGTGCGTGTGCAGGGTGCTCATGCGCTTGCGGTCGGCGTCGAACGGCCATTCGTGGCGGCGCGGCCGCTCCTTCTGCAGCGCCGCGACGTCCAGGCCGGCATCCCGCGCGGCCTGCAGCAATGCCGTTTCAGTGGGGTCCCCGATCCAGCCGTCGGCCCCCGCCGACGCGTCGTTGCACAGCACGAGCGCCGCCCACATCGCTTCGTCGGGCACGCCCCAGGCACGGTGTTCGCGCAGCTGCATGCGGTTGAGCGTGAGGGTGCCGGTCTTGTCCGAACAGATCACGCTCACCGAACCCAGCGTTTCGACGCTGGGCAGCCGGCGCACCAGCGCGTTCACAGTCACCAGACGGCGTGCGCCCAGCGCCAGCAGCACCGTCACCACCGCGGGCAGCGCTTCCGGAATCGCGGCCACGGCGAGGCTGATCGCGGTCAGTGCCATCAGCAGCAGCGGCTCGCCGCGCAGCACGCCGATCGCGAAGATGAGCGCGCAGATGGCCAGTACGACCATCGACAGGCGCTTGCCGAACGCCGCCAGCCGCAGCTGCAGCGGTGTGGCGCGCGTCTCGGCGCCGCCCAGCAGCGTTGCCACCTGTCCGAGTTCGGTGTGCGCCCCGGTCGCCACCACCAGGCCTTCGGCGCGACCGTGCGTGACCAGCGTGCCCTTGAACGCCATGTTGAGGCGATCGCCCAGGGGCCGCTCGCCGACGGGCAGGAGCTGTTGCGTCTTCTCGACCGTGACCGATTCACCCGTGAGCGCCGACTCGTCGACCCGCAGTTGCGCCACCTCGTGCAACCGCAGGTCGGCCGGCACCAGGTTGCCGGCCTCGAGCAGCACCACGTCGCCCGGCACCAGATGTTCGGTCGCCACCACCTGCACCTGGCCCTCGGCGCGCCGCACCGTCGCGTGCGGCGCGGCCATGCGCTGCAAGGCCTGCAGCGCCTGGTCTGCGCGCCACTCCTGCCAGAACCCGATGGCGGCGTTGAGCAGCACGATCAACACGATGACGAGCGTGTCGGCCAGGTCGCCGATCAGTCCGGACAGCAGTGCCGCCGCCAACAACACCAGGATCATGAAGTCGCTGAACTGGTCGCGCAGTCGTTTCCACGCCGGGCGCGGCGGCGCCTCAGGCAGCCGATTCGGGCCGTGGCGCTGCTGGCGCTGCACGACTTCGTCGGCCGCCAGGCCGGTGTCGAAGCTCACGCCCAGGTGCCGCGCGAGGTCGGCGCTGGGGTGCGCATGCGCCTCGGCAGCGTTGAACGGCAGCGCCTGGGCAGGTGGAACTGGCGGCGCTGGAGGGGTCATGTGACTGAGCGTGAGCGTGAGCGGAAGTGGTCGGCCGAGCGATGCTGCAAACGACCGTGATTGCGAAGCTTGATCGACATCATTCTGCCTCTTGCGCCGAACGCGCATTCAAAGCACGAAGGTTCCGAACCCCGGCTGGCAACTCGGCGTCAGAATCCGCAGATCGCAATACCGGTCGCCATTCACTGATTCCCATGAACTCCGACATGATCGGCCAGACGCTCATCCAGACGCTCATCCAGACGCTCGAGGCCGTTGAACGCCTGAGCCTCCATGCGATTCGAGCAGGCGACACGCTGGTCACGGTGGCCGATGGCATCGCGCTGCCCTGGGAGGTGTCGGCGCCGTTGTCCGAAGTGCCGCCTCAGGTGCGCTCGGCCGCGCGGCGCGACCCGTACCGGCGGCTTGCCTGAACCGCCGTCCGGTGCAGGAATTGTTCGCATTGGTCAGTGGTGCCCCGGTGGCGACCGCGCTGCTGCTGGCGATCGTCGTCGCCAGCCTGATCGGCCTGTACGCCGCGCCAGCGATGCTCGAGCGCAACCTGTTGCGCCCCTACTGGCTGCTGCCGAGACGCCAGTACGCCACGCTGGTCACGAGCGGCTTCCTGCATGCCGATGTGCCGCACCTGTTCTTCAACGGCTTCACCTTCTGGGCCTTTGGGTTCGGCCTGGAGCGGGCGATCGGCAGCCCGAGTTTTCTGGCGCTCTACACCTTCGGGCTGCTGGCCAGCGACGCGGGCACCTGGTTCAAGCATCGCCACAACCCGGGCTACCAGAGCCTGGGTGCATCGGGGGCGATCCTGGCGGTGCTGTTCGCATCGATCGTCTACTTTCCGGGTGCGTCGCTGTTCATTTTTCCACTGCCCGTTCCGCTGCCCGCACCGCTCTTTGCTCTGGCTTACCTGGGCTATTCGTACTACGCCGCGCGGCAGGGGCAGGGGCGCATCAACCATGACGCGCATCTGACCGGGGCCGTTGCGGGCCTGGTCTACGTGGGTTTGACCGATCCGGGTGCGTTTGCGCGTGCCCTGCGCAGCGTGTTCGGATGAAGCTCGCCTAACATCGCCCATTCCCGACGCGCCGGCGCGCCGTCTGCGTGACACTCACCCCCAACAGAAAGTCCTACCGGATGAACATCACCACGGGTCGCCCGGTCACGATGGCGCCTTCGGGCATGGTTGCCTGCCCTCACTCACTCGCGTCGCAGGCGGGTGTGGACGTGCTGCGCGCCGGCGGCTCGGCGGTGGACGCCGCGATCGCCGCGAGCGCAGCACTGTCGGTGCTTTACCCGCACATGACGGGCGTGGGCGGCGATGCGTTCTGGCTCATCTTTGACGCGAAGAGCAACAAGGTGCGCTACCTCGATGGCGGCGGCCGCGGTGCCGCAACGGCGAGTGCGGCATGGTTCATTGATCGCGGCCATGGCGAGGTGCCGTTTCGCGGCATCCTGCCGGCCACGCTGACGACGCCGGGCGCGGTGTCCAGCTGGGTGGAGGCGCACCGCGAGTTCGGCTGCCTGCCGCTGCAGCGCAACCTGGAGTCGGCGATTGGCTATGCGCGCGAGGGTTTCCCGGTCACCGAACGGCTGGCAGGCTGGATCGCCGCGACGGCCCCGGAGCTGGCGCCGCATGCCGACTCGGCGGCGATCTTTCTGCCTCACGGCAAAGCGCCGCGCGCCGGCAGCAAGCTGAGCAATCCCGACCTTGCGCGCACCCTGACAGCGCTGGCCGAAGGTGGCCACGCCGGCTTTTACGACGGTGACGTGGCGCGCGAACTGGCGCGCTTTTCGAAGGCAAACGGCGGCTTCTTCGACGCCGCCGACCTGAAGGCGCAGAGTGCGCGCTGGGGCGAGCCCCTGATGGGCACCTATCGCGACGTGACGATCTTCGAAACGCCCGCACCGACGCAGGGCTTCAGTGTTCTGGAGATGCTCAACCTGGTCGAACCGTTCGAGCTGCACCGACAGCCGTACCTCGGCGCCGATGCCGCGCACCTGATGGTGCAGGCCAAGCAGATTGCCTACCACGACCGTGACCGCTACCTTGCCGACCCGCTGTTCAGCAGCGTGCCGATCGACAAGCTGATATCCAAGGCCTACGCGAATGAGCGGCGCGCCATGATGGACCCGGCCCGCGCGCTGCCGTGGGACAAGATTCCTTCGCACGGCAGCCTGAGGGGCGACACGGTGTTCATCGCCGCTGTCGATGCGCAGGGCAATGCTGCGGCGCTGATCAACAGCCTTTACGGCGTGTTCGGCTCCTGCGTCGTCGCCGGCAGCAGCGGCGTGGTTCTGCAAAACCGCAGCGCCTATTTTTCGCTCGACCCGGCGCATCCGAACTGCGTGGCGCCGGGCAAGACGCCGCTGCACACGCTGATCGCGTCACTCGCCTTTCGCAATCAGAAACTCTGGGGCGTGGTGGGCTGCATGGGTGCAGACGGGCAGGCGCAGATTCACGCGCAGACCTACGCGGCCATGATCGACCATGGCCGCAACATCCAGGAGGCAGTGGAAGCGCCGCGTTGGTTGTCGGGGCGCTTCGGCCTGCTCGATGCACGCGACACCCTGCACATCGAGGCGCGTTTTCCCGCCGAAACGATTGCGGAACTCGAGCGCCGCGGCCACCCGGTCGACCGATGGGGCGACTGGAACGAGCTCGCCGGCCACGCCCACGGCATCACGATCGACCTTGACAGCGGCATGCGCCTGGGTGGCTCGGACCCGCGCAGTGACGGGGCGGCGATCGGCTATTGACCTGCCCCTGCCGCTTTCCCGCCCGCAGTGCTGCGGGAGCAGACTTCAACGGACATGGGCGCAATCACGATGAATCCAGAAATGAAATCAGAGCGATCGATCGTGATCGTCGGCGGTGGCCACGCCGCGGCGCAGTTGTGCGCGGGGTTGGCGGCGGCCGGGCAGGGTGCGCGCGTGCACCTGGTGTGCGACGAAACCGAGCTGCCGTATCAGCGCCCGCCGCTGTCGAAGGCGTTCATGAAGAACCCGCAGGAGCCCTTGCAGACGCTGCGCGCCCAGGCGTGGTATGCCGAAGCCGGCATCACGCTGCATCGCGGCGACGGTGCGGTGGCGCTGGATCGCACGCGCCGCATCGTGCGCCTGCAGTCCGGCGCCGAACTGAACTACGCGGCGCTCGTGCTCGCCACCGGTTCGAGCCCACGCACCCTGGCGCAACTCCGCCCTGGCCTGGCCAACGTGGCCGCGCTGCGCAGCGCCGCGGACGCCGCGCGGCTGCGCGCGCAGCTCGAGGCGGCGCAGCACCTCACCGTGCTCGGTGGTGGCTTCATCGGCCTGGAAGTCGCCGCCACCGCATGCGCGCTTGGCAAAGCGGTCACGGTGCTCGAGTCGGCGCCGCGGTTGCTCGCGCGTTCGGTGTCGCCCGAGCTCGCCGAACACGTTGCGCAGACGCATCGTGCCAGCGGCATCGACCTGCGCCTGGGCGTCACCACCGGCGCCTTCGAAGTGGCGGGCGGGCGGCTGGTCACACTCGACGTCAACGGCGCGCGCGAACCGGTCGAATTGCTGGTGCTGGGCATCGGTGCGGCGCCGCAGACCGGCCTGGCCAGTGCGGCGGGTCTGCAGTGCGACAACGGCATCGTCGTCGATGCGTTCATGCGCACGTCCGACGCGGCAGTTCTGGCGATCGGCGACTGCGCGAACTTCCCGCAGCACAACGGCGCTGCGCCGACCGGACAGCGGCTGCGACTCGAGTCGGTGCAAAACGCGAACGACCAGGCGCGTACCGCGCTGGCCACGCTGCTCGGCCGGGAAGAACCGTATGCGGCGCCACCTTGGTTCTGGTCAGAGCAAGGGGCGATGCGGCTGCAGATGGCCGGCCTGATGCCGCCGAACGGCACCCGGCACCGTCGCGCAGGCGCGAGCCCGGCGAGTTTTTCAATCCTGCACTACGTGGGCGAGCAGCTCGTGTGCGTTGAAAGCGTGAACGCGCCGCTCGACCACATGGCAGCGCGCAAGCTGCTCGAAACCGGGCGCAGCCCGGCACCGACGCTGGCCTGCGATGCGATGGTGCCGCTGAAGAACCAGCTTTGAGCGACGGTCAGGCTGCGGGCACGCGGCGCGTGCAGGTTCAGCTGAGGAAACATGCGGGCGGTGCCTTGTTCCTTGAGGAAGGCCGCCTCAGCGAAACACGCTCACCGCTTCGACAAGCCGCGTCGCCTGGTTTTTCAGGCTTTCCGAAGCGGCTGCGCTCTGCTCCACCAATGCCGCATTCTGTTGCGTGATCTGGTCGAGGTGACCGATCGCCTGACCGACCTGCGCAATGCCAGAGCTCTGCTGCGTCGTGGCCGAGCTGATCTCGGCGATCAGGTCGGTGACGCGCCTCACCTGGGTCACGATGTCGTGCACGGTGCGCCCGGCGCCGTCCACCAGTTTCGCGCCCGACTCGACCTTCTCGACGCTCGCGCCGATCAGTGTCTTGATTTCCTTGGCGGCATCGGCGCTGCGTTGCGCCAGCGCACGCACCTCGCTGGCCACCACCGCAAAACCGCGCCCTTGTTCGCCCGCGCGCGCCGCTTCCACCGCAGCGTTCAGCGCAAGGATGTTGGTCTGGAATGCGATGCTGTCGATCACGCCGATGATGTCGGCAATCCTTTTCGAGCTCTGGGTGATCTCGTTCATGGTGCTGACCACATCGGAAACCTCGCGGCCGCCCTTGGCCGCCGCTTCGCTCGCCGAGCTCGAGAGTTCGTTCGCGATC
>JANNKS010000131.1:0-3293 GCA_031396425.1 Rhizobacter sp.
AGCGCGAGGTGCATCTCCTTCGGGCCGGGGCTGGTCTTGTCGGAGACCATCTCGTTGAGGCCGCGCCGACCGCTGCCGAAGTGGTGGCCAAGAAGGGCACCGCAGCCCACCCGTTTGCTGCCAAATGATGGATTGAGCGCTTCACGCGGGGCGCTTGAAACGAGCCCAATCTGACGTTGGCCGATCGGCATGCCGATCGGCCAATTTTCTTGGGACTTCGCCTTGTGGTCGCGCCGCCGGTCTCAGCCTGTCAGCGCCCGCCCGGCACCATGCCGCTGCCGATCAGGTGCAGCACGGCGGCGGCTCGCTGGGCGCGACCCGCTGAACCGTCGCTCTCCTGGGCCCAACGCTCGATCTGCACGCCCACCGCCTGCAAGTCGTCGAACTTGCGCGGTTTGGCCACCCGCACCCGCACCCAGCTGGCGCCGAATTCGTCGATCAGGATGGTGGCGATCTGTTCGGCAAACGCCTCGAGCAGCTGCAGCCGGTGTTCCACCAGCAAGCGCAACAGGCGTTCGCGCACGACGCTGTAGTCGATCGTGTCGGCGATTGCATCGGTGTCGCAGGCCCGCGCGCGTGGCAGCCCCGCATGCAGATCGATCACCACCGGCTGGGGTCGGTGCAATTCACTGTCGTGGATGCCGATCACCGTTTCGCCGGTGAAGCCTTCGATGAAGATCAGATCCAGGGCTGCTCCTGGCTGCGACTGCGGCGCGCCGACGTTGAAGGGGCGCTGAAGAATGGAATTCAAGATGTGGCTCCGAAGCGGATTACCGATTGTTGCAATATGCGCGCCCGGCCGGCGCGGCATCCCCGTGTTTCACCGGGGTCTTCACCGAAGTTCGAAGCGGCACAATCGCCGCTTGTTGCCGAGCCGGGTTGCCGTTTTCGCAGGAGAGTGACATGACGTTGACCATGCGAGAGGCCCATCGCCACGCGGATCGTATCCTTGAACTGGTGCGCAAGGGCGCGGGCGAACAACTCAGCGATCCGGTGGCGCAGTCGTGGAGCAGGTGCATCAATGAGTACCAGATGCACCCGGCCAAGCCACTGGAGCCGGTGTTCATCAGCCGCAACGAGCTGGAAGACCGGCGCGCCCGGCGCGCCGACGTGATTGCCTGCGCGCGCTACGAAATGACGACGCTGTACCAGCAGCTCGGCGACGCCGAGGCGGCGGTGGTGCTGACCGACACCGACGGCGTGATCGTGCACATGGTGACATCGCCCGAGTTCGCCGCTGAAGTGGGCCCGTTGGGGCTGCGCGTGGGCGGCCAGTGGAGCGAGGCGTCGGCCGGAACGAACGGCATGGGGACCTGCCTCGCCGCGGGCAGCCCGGTGTCGGTGCGCCGCGAAGACCATTTCTTCACCCAGTTCTCGCAGCTCACCTGTTCGGCGGTGCCGGTGTACGACCCATCGGGCGAGATTGCGGCAGTGCTCGACGTGTCGAGCCGCTCCAGCCTGATGCAACAGCACCTGCTGGTGCTGCTGGGGATGACGGTGCGCATGATCGAGAACCGCCTCATCGATGCACGCTACCGAAACGCCCACCCGCTGCATTTCCACAGTCGCCCGGAGTTCGTCTACACGCTGCACGAAGGCAAGCTCGCGGTGGGTGACGACGGGCGCATCCTGGCGGCGAACCGCAGCGCCCTGTTCCAGCTGGGCCTGCCGTCAATGGACGACATCCGCTCGCGCAACATCGAAGATCTGTTCCAGACCTCGCTGGAAGACATGCTGCAACGCAGCACGTCGTCGTCGTTCCACCCGGTGGTGACCTACCGCACCAATGCGGCGTTGCGTTTCTTCGCGGTGGCGCGTCGGCCCGCTTCCGATGCGGAATCGCCGGCGGCGCCGAGCGGGCGCGCTGCCACCGCGACCCCGTTGCCGGGCGCCCCATTGCGCACGCCCGCGGCGCGTGCCGTACAGAGCCCGGCCCAGGCCGCCTCGACGTTCAAGGACCCACGCCTGGTGGCGCATCTCGATACCGCCCGGCGTGTCATTGCGCGCCAGACGCCGGTGCTGCTGTGCGGCGAAACCGGCTCGGGCAAGGAAGTGTTCGCGCGCGCCGTGCACGACGCCAGCCCGCACGCCAGCGGCGCGTTCGTCGCGGTGAATTGCGCCAGCCTGCCCGAAACGCTGATCGAAGCCGAACTGTTCGGCTACCGCGCCGGTGCGTTCACGGGCGCGCAGCGCACCGGCCGGCGCGGCAAGATTCTGCAGGCCAACGGCGGCACGCTGTTCCTCGACGAGATTGCCGACATGCCGCTGGAGTTGCAGGCGCGCCTGCTGCGCGTGCTCGACGAGCGCCAGGTCACCCCGCTGGGCACCGAAGAAACCCATGCGGTGGACTTCCAGCTCATCAGCGCCAGCCATCAACATCTGCCGACCCGCGTGCGCGAAGGGCGCTTCCGCGAAGACCTGTTCTATCGCCTTGCCGGCATCGAGTTGCAGCTGCCGCCGCTGCGCGAGCGCAGCGACAAGCGCGAGTTGATGCACGCGATGCTGGCGGCCGAATCGGGCAGCCTGGCCTCGCTCACCCCCGAAGCGGAACGCGCGTTGCTCGAACACCCCTGGCCGGGCAACATGCGCCAGTTGCGCCATGTGTTGCGCACCGCGGCAGCACTCGCCGAGCGCAAGCCGATCACCCTTGAACACCTGCCTTCGCTGGCCGGTGCGGCCGTGCCGGCGTCGTTTGCCGCGCCAGCGCCGACAGTGGTGTTCCCGAGCAGCGCATTCGGTGAACTGCACGCCGACGCGCCGCTGCCGGTCAAGCTCAACCCCATCCAGGCCAACGAGCGCAAGGTGTTGATCCAGATGCTCGAGCAACAGCGATGGAACGTCAGCCATGTCGCCAAGGCGCTCGATGTCAGCCGAAACACCCTCTACCGCAAGCTCCACAAGCTTCACATCGAAGTCTCCCACCCCGAGTGACGCGCAGCGCGTCCGCAACGATGACGTTGCGGCGCGCTCGCGGTTTGCCTGGTGCATCACCGGCTCGGGGCACTTTCTCGAAGAATCGGTGGCGCTGGCAGCGCGTCTGCCGGCACTTGATCTGTTCCTGTCCGACGCGGCCGAAGAAGTCTTGCCGATCTATGGCATGCGCATCGAAGACCTGCGGCCGCGCTTCGGCGCAGGCTTTCGCCTGGTGCGCGACAAGACCGCCAGCGCCGTGCCGGTGGGCATGCTCTACGACGATGTCTACCACACCGTCGTGATCGCGCCGGCCACCAGCAACACGGTGGCCAAATGTGCATTCGGCATCAGCGACACCCTGCCGACCAACATGTTCGCGC
>JANNKS010000184.1:0-9180 GCA_031396425.1 Rhizobacter sp.
CATGCGCCGCGCCGGCCGCAACAACAGCCTGCCGCCCATCATGACCGGCAGCCACATCGACACCCAGCCCACCGGCGGCAAGTTCGACGGCAACTACGGCGTGCTGGCCGGCATCGAGGTGGTGCGCACGCTCAACGAAAACCGCGTGCAGACCGAAGCGCCGATCGAAGTTGCTTTCTGGACCAACGAAGAAGGCTCACGCTTCGTCCCGGTGATGATGGGCTCGGGCGTGTTTGCCAAGGCCTTCACGCTCGAGCATGCCTACGCCGCCAAGGACACCGAAGGCAAGACGGTGAAGGGCGAGCTCGAACGCATCGGCTACATCGGCGAACAAGAACCCGGCCAGCACCCGATGGGGGCCTACTTCGAAACCCACATCGAACAAGGCCCGGTGCTGGAAGACCATGACATCACCATCGGCGTGGTGGGCGGTGTGCTGGGCATCCGCTGGTACGACTGCGTGGTCACCGGCATGGAAGCGCATGCCGGCCCGACCCCGATGGCCCTGCGCAAAGACGCGCTGCAGGTGGCCGCCCGGCTGATGCAGGAAGTGGTGGCCTGCGCCCACCGCCACCCGCCGCATGGGCGCGGTACCGTGGGCATGGTGCAGGTGCACCCCAACAGCCGCAACGTGATCCCGGGGCGGGTGAAGTTTTCCATCGATCTGCGCAACGCGACGGACGCGCTGTGCGACGCGATGGACGCCGACATCCGCGCGGTGGCCGCTCGGCTGCAGGCGGAAAGCGGCTTGCCGATCACGATCGAGATGGTGTCGCACTACCCGGCCGCACCGTTTCACGCCGACTGCATCAACAGCGTCGCCAAAGCCGCCGCGCAGCTGGGCTACACCCACATGCCGGTGATCAGCGGCGCGGGGCACGACGCGGTGTACATGTCGCGCCTCGCACCGGCGGGCATGATCTTCATCCCGTGCAAGGACGGCATCAGCCACAACGAGATCGAAGACGCCAAGCCCGAGCACATCACGGCCGGCTGCAACGTGCTGCTGCACGCGATGCTCGAACGTGCGGGTGTTGCGGCCGGATGAGTGACGCCTTCGCGGTTCAAGCCCAGAACCTGTCGCTGGTTTTCCAAACGGCGGATGCACCCGTCACCGCGCTGGCCGATGTCAACCTGACCATCCAGCGCGGCGAGTTTGTTTCTTTCATCGGCCCTTCGGGCTGCGGCAAGACCACGCTGATGCGTGTGATTGCCGACCTGGAGCAAGCCACCTCGGGCAACGTGTTGGTCAACGGCATGCCGGCGGAACAAGCGCGGCTGGCACGCGCCTACGGCTACGTGTTCCAGGCCGCGGCGCTGTACCCCTGGCGCAACGTGCTGCGCAACGTGATGCTGCCGCTGGAGATCATGGGCCTGCCCGAGGCCGAGCGACGAAGCCGCGCCAGCAAGCAACTTGAACTGGTGGGCTTGAGCGGTTTCGAGCGCAAGTTTCCCTGGCAGCTTTCCGGTGGCATGCAGCAGCGGGTGTCGATCGCCAGGGCGCTTGCGATCGAGCCCAAGCTGTTGTTGATGGACGAGCCCTTTGGCGCCCTGGACGAGATCACGCGCGACCATCTGAACGAGCAGCTGCTGCGTTTGTGGGAGACCACCGGCAAGACGGTGGTCTTCGTGACGCATTCGATCAGCGAAGCGGTGTTCCTGAGCAACCGCATCGTCGTGATGAGCCCGCGGCCGGGTCGCATCATCGACGTCATCGATAACGATCTGCCCGCCGGGCGCAAGCTGGATGTGCGCGAGACGGCGGCCTTCACCGACGTGGCGCACCGTGTGCGCGAGGCGCTGCGGGCGGGACATTCGTATGAATGAGCTGGTCGCGCCTGGGGCTGCACGCTGGCCGCAGGCGCTCGCGCCAGCCTGGCATCGGGCCGGCCCGGTGCTGGGCGTCGTTGTGATGGTGCTGCTGCTCTGGTACGCCGCCGCTGTCTGGCTCAACGCTCCACAGCTGATCGAACGCTTCAACAACATCGGCAAGGCCTGGACCTGGCAGGACCTGAGCGGCGCCGCCTGGGCGATGGAGCGCCCGGTGCTGCCCGCACCGCACCAGATCGCCCAGGACTTCTTCAGCAGCCTCACTGACAACGACATCGACAGCCCGCGCAACCTGCTGTTCCACGCCGGCGTCACGCTCTCGGCGACGCTGCTGGGCTTCATCCTGGGCATGCTGCTGGGCGTGCTGCTGGCCATCGGCGTGGTGCACAGCCGGGTGCTCGACCGCGGCTTGCTGCCCTGGATCGTGGCGTCTCAGACCATCCCCATCCTGGCCATCGCGCCAATGGCGGTGGTGGTGCTGGGCAGCCTGGGTTACCCACCGCTGGTGAGCAAGGCGGTGATCTCGATGTACCTGTGCTTCTTTCCGGTCGCCATCGGCATGGTCAAAGGGCTGCGCAGCCCCGAGGTGTTGCAGCTGGACCTGATGCGCACCTACAGCGCCAGCCAGCCGCAGCTGCTGGCCAAGCTGCGTTTGCCGGCGGCCGTGCCGTTCTTGTTTGCCAGCGCCAAGGTGGCCATTGCGACCAGCCTGGTGGGGGCAATCGTGGGTGAGCTGCCCACCGGCGCACAAGCGGGACTGGGCGCGCGGCTCCTGCAGGGCTCCTACTTCGGGCAGACGGTGCAGATCTGGTCGGCGCTGGTGATGGCCTCGCTGTTGGGTGTGATGCTGGTGGCGGCGGTGTCGTTGCTGGAGAGAACCGTCGGCCGCTGGATGGGTGCCAGGCCATGAAGCCGCAGCGCCTCGGCCTGACCTGGCTGGCTGCGGCGCTGTGGAGCGTGGGCTCGCTGTGGCTTCTGTGGCGCGTAGGGGTGATGGGCCGCGCGCGCAGGAGTCGCCCGAGATCTGGCTTGCCTGCGCGGCGTGGGCCGCGCTCACCTGGCTGCTGCTGTCGCGCCTGGCGGTGCTCGAGGGCAAGCTGCTGCGTTGGCTGGCACCCGCTTTGCTTGGCGTCGCGCTGGTCCTGGCGTGGGAGGTGGGGGTGGTGGGTTGGAACGTACCGCGTGTCCTGTTGCCGGCCCCGCATGCCGTGGGTGAAGCGCTGCTCGCACGGTGGCCGGTGTTGTGGCCCGACTTCCAGCAAACCGCCATCGCCGTGCTGGCGGGTTACGTCATCGGCTGCGCCAGCGGCTTGCTGGCCGCCTTGGTGGCCGACCGCTTCGACGTACTCAAGCGCGGCCTGCTGCCGCTGGCCGGGCTGGCTGGCGCGGTGCCCATCGTCGGCATCGCACCCATCATGGTCATGTGGTTTGGCTTCGACTGGCACAGCAAGGCCGCCGTCGCGGCCATCGTCACCTTCTTTCCGATGCTCGTGAACACGTTGGCGGGCCTGGCCGCCACCGACCTCATGCACCGCGACCTGATGCGCACCTACGGGGCCAGCCACGGCGCCACCCTGACCCGGCTGCGCCTGCCCAGTGCACTGCCCTTTGTCTTCAACGCGCTGAAGATCAACTCCACGTTGGCGCTCATTTCGGCCATCGTGGCGGAGTTCTTCGGCTCCCCTATCTACGGCCTGGGCTTTCGCATCAGCGCCGAGGTGGCGCGAATGAACGTCGACGTGGTGTGGGCCGCCATCGCGCTGTCGGCTCTCGCGGGCTCGGTGTTCTACGGCCTGATTGCCCTACTAGAACGTTGGCTGACTTTCTGGCACCCTTCCTACCGTTGAAGAATTCGACGATCAACCCCCCACCCCAGGAGAAGACTTGATGACCCACCCCATGAAACTGGCGCTCGCCGCCGTGGCCTTTGCCTCCACCTTCGGCATGGGCGCCGCGCGCGCGCAAGACAAGCTCACGCTGCAACTCAAGTGGGTCACCCAGGCCCAGTTCGCCGGCTACTACGTGGCCAAGGACAAGGGCTTCTACAAAGACGTGGGCCTGGACGTCACCATCAAGGCCGGCGGCCCCGACATCAACCCCAGCCAGGTGATTGCAGGCGGCGGCGCCGACGTGGTGGTGGACTGGATGCCGTCCGCGCTGGCCACGCGCGAAAAGGGCGTGGCGCTGGTCAACATCGCGCAGGTGTTCCAGACCTCGGGCATGCAGCTCACCTGCCGCAAAGACAGCGGCATCAAGGCCCCGGCCGATTTCAAGGGCAAGACACTGGGCGTCTGGTTCTTTGGCAACGAATACCCCTTCCTGAGCTGGATGGACAAACTGGGACTGAAGACCACGGGCGCCGCCGACGGCGTGAAGGTACTCAAACAGGGCTTCAACGTCGACCCGCTGCTGCAAAAGCAGGCCGACTGCATCAGCACCATGACCTACAACGAATACTGGCAACTCATCGACGCCGGCATGAAGCCCGATCAGCTGCTGGTCTTCAAGTACCAGGACCAGGGTGTGGCCACGCTCGAAGACGGCCTGTACACCACCGAGAAGAACCTGGCAGACGTCAAGATGTCCGAGAAGCTGGCCAAGTTCGTCAAAGCCAGCATGAAGGGCTGGGACTACGCGGTGAAAAACCAGGCCGAGGCGGTGAAGATCGTGCTCAAGAACGACGCGTCGGGCGCACAAAAAGAAGCACACCAGGCGCGCATGATGGGCGAGATCGCCAAGCTGGTGGGCACCGGGCAGACCGGCAAGCTCGACATGGCGGCGTATGAGCGCACGGTGAGCACCCTGATGACGGGCAAGAGCGACCCCGTGATCACCAAAAAGCCGGCCGGCGCCACCACCGACAAGGTGTTTGCGGCTTCTCTGAAGTAAGGTCTTGCCCGGCGCCGGATCAGGCGCCGGTCTCCGATCCGGTGGGCGTTGCTGAGGCAGCGCGGCACGTGGGTACCGGCCCACCCTGCCTACAATGGCGGCCCCCGGTTCGACCCATTCACAGGACGCCGCCATGACGCCAACCCCTCTCCGCTTCCCCTTGCCGCACGCGCTGCGTGTCCGCACGCTGTGCGCTGCGCTCGCCGCTGCAGCGCTGGCGCTGCCAGTGCTTGCCGCCGACAAGGTCAAGATCGGCTTCGTCAGCACGCTGTCCGGCCCGTCGTCGGCGCTGGGCATCGACATCCGCGACGGCTTCCAGCTCGCGGTGAAGCTGAACGGCGGCAAGCTCGGCGGCCTGCCGGCCGAAGTCATCGTGAGCGACGACCAGTTCAAGCCCGACGTGGCGCGCCAGCTGTTCGAGCGCAACGTGAAGCGCGACAAGGTCGACTTCATGACCGGCGTGGTGTTCTCCAACATCATGCTCGCCGCGTTGCCCGAGGCACTGGACAACAAGGTGATCTACATCAGCCCGAACGCCGCGCCGTCGTCTATGGCGGGCAAAGACTGCAACCCGCTGTTCTTCGCGGTGTCGTGGCCGAACGATGCGTACCACGAGGCGGCGGGCGCGTTCGCGAACCAGCGCGAGCTGAAGAACGCCTACCTGCTCGCGCCCAACTACCAGGCCGGCAAGGACTCGCTCGCCGGCTTCAAGCGCACGTTCAAGGGCGCGATCGTCGGCGAGAACTACACCAAGCTCGGCCAGCTCGACTACGCCGCCGAACTCGCCGAGATCCGCGCCGCCAAGCCGCAGGCGCTGTACATCTTCCTGCCCGGCGGCATGGGCATCAACTTCATCAAGCAGTTCGTCGGCGCCGGCCTGGGCAAAGACATCCAGCTCGTGCTGCCGGGCTTTTCGGCCGACCAGGACATCATCACGCCGGTGGGTGCGGCGATGTCGGGCCTGTTCAACACGGCGCACTGGTCGCCCGATTTCGCGAACGCGGCGAACCAGAAGTTCATGGCCGAGTTCCAGGCCGAATACAAGCGCGTGCCGTCGGTGTTTGCGTCGCAGGGCTACGACGCTGCTTTGCTGATCAATGCCGCGGTGCGCGACGTGAAGGGCAGAATCGAAGATCAGGACGCGGTGCGCAAGGCGCTGCGTGCGGCGAAATTCGACTCGGTGCGCGGGCCGTTCAAGTTCAACACCAACCAGTACCCGATCCAGAACTACTTCGTGCGCACCGTCGGCAGCGACGGCAAGGGCGGCCTCATCAACCGCTCGTTCAGCGAACCGATCCTGAAGAACCATGGTGATGCGTACGTGCAGATGTGCGGGATGACGAAGTAAGCTGGATGCGACCGGCGCTTCGCTTCGCGCCTTCGTCATCCCGGCGCAAGCCGGGAACCACCGTGAGTAGCGCAGAGTGGATCCCGGCGTCCGCCGGAATGATAGCAGCCACACAATCCGCGTGACCAGCATCCTCTTCATCGAGCAGTCGCTCAACGGCCTGCAGTTCGGCCTGATGCTGTTCCTGCTCGCCGCCGGCCTGACGATCGTGTTCGGCGTGATGGACATGATCAACCTGGCGCACGGCGCGTTCTACATGGTCGGTGCGTTCTTCACCGCCTGGTTCGTCGCGGCGACGGGCCACTTCCTGGCCGGCTTGCTGATCGCCATCGTGCTGACGGCCCTGTTCGGCATGCTGGTCGAGGCGACGCTGCTGCGAACGCTGTACGCACGCGACCACCTTTCGCAGGTGCTGGCCACTTTCGCGTTGATCCTGATCCTGAACGACGGCGTCGAGATGGTGTTCGGCACCGACCTGTCGCTCTCTGCGCCCGCGGCCCTGGCCGGCCCGGTGCAGTTGCCAGCCGGCCTGGTGTACCCGGCGTGGCGGCTGCTCATCATCGCGGCCGGCCTGGCGATTGCGCTGCTGCTGTACCTGCTGGTGCAGAAGACCCGGGTCGGCGCCCTGGTGCGCGCCGGCGCGTCGAACCGCGAGATGAGCCAGGTGATGGGGGTGGACATCGCACGCCTGTTCACGCTCGTGTTCGGCCTCGGCGCGGCGCTGTGCGCGGTGGCCGGCGGGCTGCTCGGGCCACTGCTGGCGGTGCAGGTGTGCATGGGCGAGAACATCCTGATCCTCGCGTTCGTCGTCATCGTGATCGGCGGCATCGGCTCGATCCGCGGTGCGCTGATCGGCTCGCTGCTGGTCGGCGTGGTCGACACGCTCGGCCGCACGCTGCTGCAACAGGGCCTGCGCGAAGTGCTGCCGCCGCAATGGGCGAGCGCGGCCGGGCCGGCGCTGGCGTCGATCGCGGTCTACTTGCTGATGGCGGGCGTGCTGGTCTTCAAGCCGCAGGGCCTGTTCCCGGTGCGCGCTTGATGACGGCCAGCGCAGACCTCCGAGACAGGTGCTGCGGGCGCGTTCATCGCGGCGCGCCGGGATGAACGCGAACCGCATTGCAGTGCTGCTGGCGCTGGTCGCGGCCCTGGCCGTGCCAGGGCTGCTGCACGCGCTGGGGGCAGACTTCTACCTGAGCTTCGCCAGCCGCATCGTGATCTTCGCGATCGCCGCGACCAGCCTGAACCTGCTGCTCGGCTACGGCGGCATGGTGTCGCTCGGCCACACCGCGTTCTTCGGCCTGGGGGCCTACGCCACCGGCATCCTGCTCAGCGAGGGAGTGCAGTCGGCCGGCGCGCATCTGCTCGTCACGGTTGCCGTGGTGGCCGCGGCGGCGCTCGTGATCGGCGCGATTTCGCTGCGCACGCGCGGCGTGTACTTCATCATGATCACGCTCGCGTTCGCGCAGATGCTGTTCTACCTGGCGAACTCGATCAAACAGTACGGCGGCGACGAAGGCTTGACGGTGCGGGTGCGCTCGTTGTTGCCGTTCGGCGCCGACCTGCGCGACGGCGCAACGCTCTACTTCACCGCGCTGGCGGTCCTGGCGCTGGCGCTGCTGCTGCTCGCGCGCTTCGTGCCATCGCGCCTGGGCCGCGCCGTGCTCGCGCTGCGCGACGACGAACAACGCGCCGAGGCGCTGGGCCTGCCCACCTTCAAGGTCAAGCTCGTGATCTTCGTCGTCGCCGGCGTGCTGGCCGGCGTCGCGGGTGCGCTGAACGTGAACCTGCAGGGTTACGTCAGCCCGAGCCAGCTGCACTGGACGCAGTCGGGCACGCTGATGGTGATGGTGATCCTGGGCGGCGTGGGCACGGTGTGGGGCGGCGTGCTCGGCGCCGCCGCGCTGCTGCTGCTGCAGGAAGTGCTGTCGGCCTACACCAAACACTGGGGCTTCTGGACCGGCTGGGTGCTGCTGGCGGTGGTGCTGTTCGCGCGCCAGGGGCTGGTGGGCATCGCCGCGCCCTGGTTTGCAAAGCTGAAAAGATCGTGAGCACACCCCTGCTCGACGTTCGCGCGCTGCGCAAACGCTTCGGCGGCGTGGTCGCCACCGATGGCGTCAACCTGCAGGTGCACGGCGGCGAGATCCACGCGCTGATCGGCCCGAACGGCGCGGGCAAGACGACCCTGGTGGCGCAACTCGCCGGCCAGCTGGCGAGTGATTCCGGCAGCGTGCACTTCGACGGCCACGACATCACCCGGCTCGTCGCGCACCAGCGCGCCCGGCGTGGCCTGGTGCGCTCGTTCCAGATCACGCGGCTGCTCAAGAGCCTGCCAGTGCTGGACAACCTGGCGTTCGCGGTGCAGGCCACGCAGAGCCGCGTGTTCGCCGCGTGGCGCCCGGTGCGCGACGAACATGCGCTGTTCGAGCGCGCCCGCGCACTGCTCGCGCGCCTGGGCCTGGCCAACAAGGCCGATGCCCGCATCGACCAGCTCTCGCACGGCGAGCAGCGCGCGCTCGAAGTGGGCATGACGCTCGCGAGCCGCCCGCGCCTGGTGTTGCTCGACGAACCGCTGGCCGGCATGGGCGCGCAGGAGTCGGCGAGCATGACGCAACTGATCCACAGCCTGCGCCAGGACTGCGCGGTGCTGCTGATCGAACACGATGTCGACGCGGTGTTCCGCCTCGCCGACCGGGTGTCGGTGCTGGTCAGCGGGCGCGTCATCGCCAGCGGCACGCCCGACGCGGTGCGCAATGACTCGGGTGCGGTGGCGGCCTACCTCGGTGATGCAGAGGACGCCGCTTGATCGCTGAACCCGCACCCACCCCCGAGCTGTTGCGTGTGCGGGCCTTGCACACCGGCTACGGCCCCACCCCGGTGTTGTTCGGCGTCGACCTGCAAGTCGCGCCGGGCGAAATCGTCGGGCTGCTCGGCCGCAACGGCATGGGCAAGACCACCCTGGTGCGCAGCGTGATCGGCCTGCTGGCGCCGAGCGCCGGGCAGATCTACTTCGATGGCGCATCCGTCGCCGGTTGGCCGGCGTTTCGCGTCGCACGACTCGGGCTCGCGCTCGTGCCCGAGGGCCGGCAGGTGTTCGGCAACCTGAGCGTCGAAGA
>JANNKS010000258.1:0-16093 GCA_031396425.1 Rhizobacter sp.
ATCTAACTTTTATTACCCACCAATTTCTACAACTACAGTAACATCGAGCTAATCAGACTAAAATTATCTTATCTCTTTAGAATAACCATTCTTATCTACATAAAAATGATCAGCAAAAACTGCCTTGTACCTCTCTTCACAAGACCACCTTCGTCAACATGATCACCGGCTACCTGAAGCCCGATTCCGGCCACCTCTTCTTCGGCGAACGCGACATCACCGCGCTGGCGCCGCGCGACATCACGCGGCTGGGCGTGGCGCGGTCATTCCAGATACCGCAGTTGTGCGGTGAGCTCAGCGTGCTCGACAACATGCTCGTGGCGATCGCCTGCCACGACAACCGCCTGTCGTTCTGGCAGCCGGCACGGCGGGCCGCTGCGGTGGCGCGCGCCGATGAGTTGCTGGCGCGTTTTCGCCTCGACGAACACCGCGACCGGCGTGTCGCCGAGCTGCCCGGGGGGGTGCGCAAGCTGCTCGACATCGCGATGGCGCTCACCGGCTCGCCCAAGCTGCTGCTGCTCGACGAGCCCACCAGCGGTGTCTCGGCCGAAGAAAAATTCCCGATGATGGACATCGTGATGACGGCGCTGGGCGGGCAGGCGCTGACGGTGCTGTTCGTCGAACACGACATGGACATCGTCGAACGCTATGCGAACCGGGTGGTCGCGTTCTACAGCGGGCGCATCATCGCCGATGCCGCGCCCGGCGTTGCCCTCGCTGCCGACGACGTGCGGCGCTACGTGACCGGCACGCTGCAACATGCTGAACATTGAAGCGATCCACGTCGCGATCCAGTCGGTACAGGTGCTGCGCGGCCTGACGCTGGCGGTCGCACCCGGCCGCATGGTCGGTCTGCTGGGGCGCAACGGTGCGGGCAAGACCACACTGATGCGCTCCGTGATGGGGCATCTCTCGCCCAGCGCGGGCCGCATCAGCGTCGACGGGCAAGACCTCGCGGCGCTGCCGCGCCACGGCCGCGCGGCGTTGGGCATCGGCTACATGCCGGAAGACCGCGGCCTGGTGCCCGAGCTCACGGTGGAAGAGAACATTCTGGTGCCGGTGTGGGCCTCCAGGACGCTGCAAGCCGACGCCCGGCTGGCATTCGTCTACGGCGTCTTGCCCGAGCTGAAGGAGATGCGCGAGCGACGCGCCTTGCTGCTCTCCGGCGGCCAGCAAAAACTCGTTGCGCTGGCGCGCGCGCTGGCAGTGGGAACCCGGTTGCTGCTGCTCGACGAACCGTTCGAGGGCGTCGCGCCGGCGCTGTCGAACCGCCTGGCCGAGGTGATCGCCGGCCTGCGCGGTGGCCAGATGGCGGTGCTGATTGCGCAGTCCGACCTGAACCATTCGCGCCGCCTGTTGGACACCGAAGTGATCATCGAACGCGGCGCCAATCAGGCCTTGACGGCGCCCGCCTGAGCTCGTTCGGGAATGAATGCCTGGCAGGGTTATCCGGTCCCGCCGCTGCGCCACGAGGCGCCGTTTGCCGACCGTCTGGTGCGTTGTTTCGGATCGCGCCCGCCCAGCGTGTACGCCCTGCTGGAGCGCGCCATTGCGCAGCGGCCCGACCAGGAAGCGCTGGTTTGCGCCGGGCAACGATGGAGTTATGCGCAGCTTGGCGCTGAAGCGAGGTGCATCGCCGCCGGCTTGCACGCGCGCGGCGTGAAACCGGGCGACCGGGTGGCCCTGTTCGTCGGAAACCGGCCCGAATTCGTGTTCGTGCTGTTCGCGGTGCAGCGCCTCGGCGCGATCGCGGTGCCGATCGGTGTGCGCGAGGCACGCGCCGGCCTGAGTTTCATGCTCAACCAGTGTGGTGCCCGCGCGATCGTGTTCGACGCCGACCTGTCGGCACGCATTCCCGATGCGAACGAGGTGCCTTCGCTGGCGTTGCGGGTGATGATCGGGGCGACGCCCGATGGGGGCAGCGGTGCAACGGGCGGAGCCGAGACACTCGCCGATCTGGCAGCGCAGCCAGGGGCGGATCCGGGTGCACCGGTGCCGCCGGCACCGGTGCAGGACACCGACACCGCGGTGATTCTGTACACCTCGGGCACCACCGGCCACCCGAAGGGCGCGATGCTGACGCACTTCAACATCGCCCATTCGGTGCTGCACTACCAGGCGTGCATGCGCCTGCACGCCGGCGACCGTTCGGCGCTGGCGGTGCCGGCCAGCCATGTGACCGGGTTGATCGCGATCATCCTGGCGATGGTGCAGGTGGGCGGCACGGTGGTGATCGTGCCGGCGTTCAAGGCACCCGACTTCATCGCCCTGCTCGCGGCCGAACGCGTCACCCACACCTTGATGGTGCCGGCGATGTACACGCTGTGCCTGATGGCGCCCGAGTTCGCCCGGCTCGACCTGCGCCACTGGCGCATCGGCGGTTACGGCGGTGCGCCGATGCCGGTGGCGACGATCGACGCGCTGGCGCAGCAGGTGCCGGGGCTGGTGCTGCTCAACGCCTATGGCGCCACCGAAACCACGTCGCCGGTGACGATGATGCCCGCCGGCCTGACGCGCGACCACGCCGACAGCGTCGGCGTGGCGCTGCCCTGCGCCGACATCGTGGTGATGGACGATGCCGGCCGCGAAGTGCCGCCCGGGGAAACCGGCGAGCTGTGGATCGGCGGTCCGATGGTCGTGCCGGGCTATTGGGACAACCCGCGGGCCACGCAAGATTCCTTCACCGCCGGGTACTGGCATTCTGGTGACCTGGGTTCGGTCGACGCGCAGGGCTTCGTGCGCATCGTCGACCGCAAGAAGGACATGCTCAACCGCGGTGGCTTCAAGGTCTATTCGGTCGAGGTGGAAAACGCGCTGATGGCGCTGTCCGGCGTGGTTGAAGCCGCCGTGATCGGCCGGCCCTGTCCGGTGCTGGGCGAGCGGGTACACGCCGTGCTGCATGCGCCCGGTGTGCCGCACGACGAAACGGCGGTACAGCGCCACTGCGCCTCGTTGCTGGCCGACTACAAGGTGCCCGAAACGTTTCACTGGAGCGACACGCCGCTGCCACGCAATGCGAACGGCAAACTGCTGAAGCGCGCGTTGCGCGAAGGGTTGTTGGGCGGCGGCGGCTAGCGTCTTGTATGCTCGCCGCCGTTTGGCGCTTGTTGCCTGGCCGGAGTTGAGCTTGTGATTCGTCGTGTCACGCGGGATGAAACCGCTGCGGCGAGCGTACACAGCGAGGCCCAGCGGGGAAACGCTGGGCGCCGAGCCAGATGACCATCCAAATGACCATCCGAATGGCCATCCAAACGGACATCCAGATGGCCTTCAATTCACTTCAATCTCAAGGAGACGATTCATGACCCGTTCCCCACTTCGCTCGACCCGCTGGCTCGCGCGCACCTCGTCCGTCGGCGCCGCGATCCTGGTCGCCGCCTGCGCCACCACGCCCAGCACGGGTGACATGAGCTTCTTTGTCACCAGCAACGGCAAGGGCAACGGCGCCGACCTGGGCGGCCTGGCCGGTGCCGACGCGCATTGCCAGTCGCTCGCCGCAGCGGCCGGCGCAGGCGGCAAGACCTGGCGCGCCTACCTCAGCACGCAGGCCAAGGACGGTGCCGCGATCGTGAATGCACGTGACCGCATCGGCAAGGGCCCGTGGTTCAGTGCCAAGGGTGAGTTGATTGCGCGCGATGTCGAGCACCTGCACAGTGCGGGCAACAATGTGACCAAGGCGACTGCGCTGAGCGAAAAAGGTGCCGTCATTTCGGGCCGTGGCGACACGCCGAACCGGCACGACATCCTCACCGGCACGCGCCCCGACGGCACCGCGTTCGCCGCCGGTGACCCGGACATGACCTGCGGCAACTGGACCCGCGGCGGCGCCGAGGGCGTGGCCGTCGTCGGCCACCATGACCGCGCCGGCCCGACCACCGATCCGTGGGCGGTGTCCTGGAACTCGTCGCACCAGTCGCGCGGCGGCTGCAGCCAGACGGCGCTGAAAGGCACCGGCGGCGACGGCTTGTTGTATTGCTTCGCGGCGAACTGATCGCCAACGCCTGAGCGTCGGGCCCAGTGGAGCCCGACGCCGCTTGCGGACCTTTCGTTGAGCCCGGGCCGCGACACCGCGCGCCGGGCGGGCGGGTGCGCCTGATGTGTGCGGGGTCGGCCGGCTCGGCCGACGGATCACTCAGCCGGCGCCGAACAGCGCGCCGTGCACCTGCCGCAATTCGCGCTTGAGCAATTTGCCGCTTGGATTCTTGGGCAGCGCCTCGACGAAGACCACCCGCTTGGGTGTCTTGAACCCCGCCAGGCCGACCGCGCAATGCGCCAGCACCTCGCCGTCGGTCAGCGACTCGCCACTCTTGACGACGATCACGGCCACCACCGCCTCGACCCAGCGAGGGTGAGGCACCCCGACCACCGCCACCTCGGACACCTGCGGCAGGCGATAGATGAACTCTTCGACTTCGCGGCTCGCGACGTTTTCGCCGCCGGTCTTGATCATGTCCTTCTTTCGGTCGACGACCGTGATGTAACCCTCGGCGTCGATCGTCGCCAGGTCCCCGGAGTGGAACCAGCCGCCCTCGAACGCGGCCGCGGTGCGTTCATCGTCGTGGAAGTAGCCGAGCATCAGGTGCGGCGAGCGGTGCACGATCTCGCCCACCTCGCCGGGCGCCACGTCGTGCATCGCCTCATCGACGACGCGCGTCTCGACGTTCAGCACCGCGCGCCCGCACGAGCCCGGCTTGCGCAACTGGTCGTCGGGGCCGAGCATCGTCGCCAGCGGCGCGATTTCGGTCTGGCCGTACAGGTTCCACAGCCGCACCTCGGGCAGGCGCTGTGCCATTTCGCGCAGCACCTCGACCGGCATGATCGAAGCCCCGTAGTAGCCCTTGCGCAGGCTCGACAGGTCGGTCTTTTCGAACAGCGGCGAGCGCAGCAAGGCGATCCACACCGTCGGCGGCGCGAAGAACGACGTGATGCGGTGGCGCTCGATCAGCGGCAGCAGGTTGTCGGGCACCGGCCGGGCGGTGATCACGTTGGTGGCGCCCACGTGGATCGAAGGCCCGAGGAAGACGTCGAGCTGGGCGCAGTGGTACAGCGGCAATGCGTGCAGCGCCAGATCATCGCCGGCTATCCCTGCGTCGACGATGCAGCTGACGTACTGCCACAGCACCGCATCATGGGTGAGCATTGCGCCCTTCGGTGCCGACTCGGTGCCGCTGGTGTAGACGACCTGCAGCAGATCGTCACCACCCAGCGCCACGTCGGGCGGCGCCGCGTCGCACGCTGCGAGCGTTTCGAAGCTGAGCATGCCGGCTTGCGCTTCGCCGGGTTCCTCGGCGGGCAGCCAGATCAACTCGCGCACGGCGGTGGCAAGCGCCGCCGCCTCGCGCGCCACCGCCGCCAGGCCGGTGTCGGTGGCGAACAGCTCGGCGCCGGCATGCCTGAGGATGAACGCCACCTCGTCGGCCTTGAGCATGAAGTTGATCGGCACCAGCACGGCACCCAGGCGCGCGAGCGCAAAACGCAGCGCGGCGAACACGTGCGAGTTGCGCGCAAGGATCGCCACCCGCGTTCCCTTCGTCACGCCGCGCGCGGCCAGGCCGGCGGCCACGCGCGTGCTGATGCGTTCGAACTCGGCATAGGTCCAGTGCGTCGCGCCGCAGGCGATGGCCAGCTTGTGGGGGGTTCGCGCGGCGCTGCGATGCAACACGTCGAACAAGGTCTGACGGCGGATGGCGGGGTTCATGGAGCCTCCTTTGCGGCCGGTTTGGGCGAGCTTGCTTCGGCCCGTTGGGGTGGGTTTCGAAGGCGCAGCCAGCTCGCGAAAATGGGGTCGACGAGCAGGTACACGCCGCGCTCGGGGTTCGACAGGATGTCGGCGGGCAGGCTGGTCAGCGCTTTGCGAATCCCGCCCGGGGTGACCGACGTGCCCAGTTTGGCGGTGACGCTGTGCACCATCTTCTGGCCGGTCAGCTCGGTGGCGCCGGCGGCAATCTCGGCCAGCAGGATGCGTTGCAGCGGCGTCCACGCATTGAAGCGTTGTTCGAGCCGGTCGACCGGATAGCGGCTGCGCTGGAACGCAACCACCGCACCCACCACGTCGACGACGTTGTAGGTCGCCACGTGGCCGACGAAGGCCTCCAGATCGGCAGGCCGGTGGTCCATCGCGGCGAAGGCCGTCACGAACTCGTCGACCCTGAGCTTGTGGTTGCGGGAGCGCGACTCGTTGGCCCGTGCGATCACGTGCTCAACGTAGTCGCGCCCCAGCACCGGGAAGTCCTGGCGCTCGGCCAGGCCGAAGCTCGGTTGTGCGTGGGCGGCGAAGAGTTGCGCGAGACCTTCCTTCGACGAGCCGGTCATGAGCAGCAACACCCGCCCGTCGGCCTTGTGCCGGTTGACCACCGCCCGGACCGCCTTCATCGCCTGGGCGCCGTTCACCGATTTGGCGAGTTCCTGGACTTCGTCGAGCAACAGCAGGATGCGGTCGACGCGAGGCTGCCTCAGCACGTCGGCGACCAGGTGCTGCAACTGCTGGCCGCCGTCCGCGCTGGCCGGTGCGGACGGTGCCGCGTCCAGGTCGACACCCAGGCCGAGCGCCTTCACGCCGCGCACGCGCTCTTGCGAACGGCGCGTCTTCAAGCTGTACAGGGTGTCGCGCAGGGCTCCGTTGATGGCTTCGAGCTTGTCGCTGGCGGCCATCAGGTCGACATAGACAGGCCGGATGTTCATCGCCAATGCGCTGGCCGACAGGTCGCCCGTGATGAAGGTCGTCTTGCCGATCTGGCGCGGCCCGAACAGACTCAAGGCCGTTTGCGGACGGTCCAGCAGCAGCCCGAGATAGTGTTTCGCGAGTTCGGGGCGCGCAAAGAGGTGGGGGGCATCCACGCTGCGATTCTACTGCTTTATACCTGCAAGGTTCAATTGAACCTTGCAGGAGAATCCGGTGGAATCCCGAACCCCACCGTCTCAGCCGAGAAGCTGCAGCACGGCCGGAACGTGGCGCCGCAGCAGGGCGTTTTGCGCAGCCCATTGTTCTTCGGGCAGCAGCGCCTCGAGAAACCGCACCTCGGCTGCCGCCAGGCAGGCCACAGCCAGCCCGTCGCGGTAGAGCACGCGGTTGCCGGTCAGCGCGGGCAGGCGCGCACCGGGGCTCAGCACGCCGACCAGGTTCAGCGGGTCGGCGCCGCTCAGGCTGATCCATTGGCCATCGCCCGCGCGGCGCCGCACCTCGCGCAGCAGCCCGACCGCTTCGGGCAAGGCGAACTGCTCACCCGACACGCCGTCCACAAACCGCCCGCCGCGGATTTCGCCGCGCGCCTCGAGCCGCCGCAAACACCGCAACAGAAGGCGCCAGGGCGGCAACCAGTTAGCTTCGCGTGCGATCAGGCGCCAGAACACCACCCCATAGCGCTTGAGCAGCGAGCGCGCGACATGCTCGACGACGGACTCGTCGTCGCACGAAGCCAGCCCCGCTGCCGCCGCCGTTTGAACCGTTGGTTCGGCCGCGGCAGGCTCGCGCAACGTGCGCCGGGGGTTTCGCGCCAAGGCCCAGCGGCCCGCGTCTTCGATGCCGAACAGCGCGGTGCGCCGTGGGCGTTTGCGGCCGTCGTTGGCGCGGCGCCGATCCGACGGCACGAGCAGCGCGCGCAGACCGGCAAAGCTGTCGCAGTTGGCCAGGCCCTGCGCCACCAGCTCGCCGAGCGCGTCTTCGGCCTGCGCGCGCAGCAGCCTTGAGCCGTCGGCGATCTCGTCGAAGAACGACGCACCGTGCGCGCTGAGAAAGTCGAACACGCGCTGTCCGTTCGATGTCAAGGCGGTGCCGGCGCCGTCCTGCGCGAGCGCGGCCCAGAGGGCGAGGTGACGCCGCGACGCCAGCGTGATCGGCGTCGTGCGCACCGGGCTGGGCGAGCGGCTGCCTGTTTTCGCCAGACCCGGCTGCAGCGGCGCGATGCGCGTCCACACCACCCGGCCGGCGCGGCTCAGATCATCGAGCCAGGCCGGGTCGTAGTCGTTCACCCGCGCCGGCAGGATTTCGGTTTCCCACGCCGCCGCCGGCGCCTCGAAGCCTTCGAGCTGCGACACGATGCCCGCCACCGCATCGGCGCCTTCAACGCGCGCCTCGGGGGCGACGCGCTGCCATTCGAACAGGAAACGCATGAAGTCGCGCGTCGCGACGGGTTCGATCTCCTGGCGCAGCCGGTTCACGGTGTAGCGGTGGATGCGCGCGAGCAGGCGGCGCTCGCACCATTCCAGCTCCGGCACGCCGGGCGTGAAGTGGCCGCGCATCACGCTGCCTTCGGTCTCGAGTTGCATCAGCGCGGCGTCGGCGTCGGCGCGGGCCAGCAGCAGCGGCGCGGCGAGCGTCTGCGCCGTCACCGGCCCGAGCCCCTGCAAACGGTCGCGCAGGATCTCGACCAGTGCGGCCTCGCGCGTCCACGCCTTCTGGTATTCCGCCGGGGCCTGGATCGGCGGCTCGAGTCCGGCGCCCGGGAAAGCGGCAACGAATTCCGGCAAGCGTTCAGCCGCGACGAACACGTCGGCAGCGCCCAACGTCAGGCGCGTGGCACGCGACGCTGCGGCGAGTTCGTGAAGCCATTTCCGCCAGGTCGGCTGAGCCGCCACCTCGGCCTCGCTCAGGAAACCCAGGCCCAGCAGCGCGGCGTGAAGCTCATCGGCATTGCGCACTTCGGGCCAGATTTCGCCGCGCACCTTTTCGATGGCGCCAAGGTCGAGCTTGCCCAGCTCACCCGCGCTTTGCGGGTCCATCCAGCGCCGCGCCAGCACCGCCTGGGTGCGCCGTTCTTCGAGCGGGGCGTCGTCGAGGAAGGCGTAGGGCCGCGCCGACAAGATCTCGAGCGCCAGGGGCGAAGGTTCGGTGAGCTCGCAGGCGGTCACTTCGATGGCGCCGCTGTCCAGGCCGGCGAGCAACGCCTCGAGCCCGTCGATGTCCATCGCCTCGTGCAGGCAGTCGGCGATGGTCTGGCGCACCAGCGGGTGATCGGGGATCTCCCGGTCGCCGACGATGTTCTCGCCGCAGGCGAGCTGGTCGGGGAAGATGCCGCCGAGCAGGTCTTCCGCCGCCATGCGCTGCAATTGCGGCGCCACCTTCCGCCCGCCGCGCATGCGCGGCAACGCAAGCGCGACCATCGCGTTCCAGCGCCAGCGCACGCCGAACATCGGCGCATCGAGCAAGGCCTGCACGAGCAGCGGCCGCACTGTTTTCGCATTCAGATAGCGCGCCACGTCTTCGAGCGGAAAACTGTGCGACGCCGACAGCGACAGGATGATCGCGTCTTCGGTCGCTGCCGCCTGCAATTCGAAATCGAACTTGCGGCAGAAGCGCTTGCGCAGCGCCAGGCCCCAGGCACGGTTGATGCGGCTGCCCAAAGGCGCGTGCACGACCAGTTGCATGCCGCCCGACGCGTCGAAGAAGCGCTCCAGCACCACGGCGTTGAGCGTCGGCAGCCGGCCCAGCGCGGCTTTCGCCGCCGCGAGGTAGTCGACGATCTGCTCGGCAGCCGAGAGCGACAGCGGCAGCGTGTGCGTGAGCCAGGCGACCGCCGCGTCGCGCCCGCCGCCATCGAGCAGGGTTGACATGGTTTCGCGCAGGCGCGACACCGACGCCGACAGCTCGGCCGTGCGTCCCGGTGCCTCGCCGAGCCAGAACGGCATGCTCGGCGGCACGCCTTTCGCGTCTTCCACCCGCACGGTGCCGCGTTCGACGCGAAGGATGCGGTACGAGGCGTTGCCGAGCTGGAACACGTCACCCGCCAGGCTCTCGACGGCGAAGTCTTCGTTGACGGTGCCGACCACCTGCGCCTGCGGCTCGAGCATCACGGTGTAGTCGGCGTTGTCGGGAATCGTGCCGCCCGACGTCACCGCCGCCAGCGCGGCGCCGCGTTGCCCACGCAGCACGCCGTTCACCGCATCGCGGTGCAGCAGCGCGCCGCGCCGCCCGCGCCGCGACTCGAAACCGTCCGACAGCATGCGCACGACCTCGGCAAAGTCCTCGCGCGGCAGGCCCTGGTACGGCGTGGCGCGCCGCACCAGCGCGAACAGATCGTCTTCGCGCCATTCCTGCATCGCCACCTCGGCGGTGATCTGCTGCGCCAGCACGTCGAGCGGTTGATCGGGCAATGCGATGCGGTCGAGTTCGCCGCGCGCGACGCTGGCCAGCAAGGCCGCGCCATCACACAGCTCGTCGCGCGTGAGCGGAAACAGGCGTCCCTTGGGCGTGCCGCTCACCGCATGGCCGGAGCGGCCGACGCGCTGCAGGAACGCGGAGATCGAGCGCGTCGAACCGATCTGGCACACCAGGTCGACATCGCCGATGTCGATGCCGAGTTCGAGAGACGCGGTGGCGACCAGCGCGCGCAGCTCGCCGCGCTTGAGACGTTGTTCCGAAGCCAGCCGGTGCTCGCGCGCCAGGCTGCCGTGGTGCGCGGCAACGTTTTCCACCCCGAGCCGCTCCGACAGATGGCGCGCTGCGCGTTCGGCCAGGCGTCGCGTGTTGACGAAGATCAGCGTCGTGCGGTGTTCCTGTACCAGGGCGGCGAGCCGGTCGTAGACGAGCTGCCAGACCTCGTTCGACATCACGGCCTCGAGCGGCGCCGGCGGCAATTCGATCGCCAGGTCGCGGTGCCGCACATGGCCGGTGTCGACGACGGTGCAATCGGGCCGGCCCGCAGCGTCGGTGCGGTTGCCCACCAGGAAGCGTGCGATCGTGTCGATCGGCTTCTGTGTCGCCGACAGGCCGATGCGGATCAGCTCCCGCCCGGCCAGCGCCTGCAGCCGCTCGAGCGACAGGGCGAGATGGGCGCCGCGTTTGTTCGGCGCCAACGCGTGGATCTCGTCGACGATCTCGGTGCGTGTGCCGCCAAGCATCTTGCGCCCGCCCGCGCTGGTGAGCAGGATGTACAGCGTCTCGGGCGTCGTGACGAGGATGTGCGGCGCGCGCCGGCGCATCGCCGCGCGGTCGCTCTGCGGCGTGTCGCCGGTGCGCACCGCACTGCGGATCGCCGCATCGGGCAGGCCCAGACGCTCGAGTTCGGCGGCGATGCCCCGCAGCGGCAGTTCGAGGTTGCGCTGGATGTCGTTCGACAGCGCCTTCAGCGGCGACACATAGACGATGCGCGTCTCGTCGGGAAGATGCCCGTCGACTGCCTCGCGCACCAGCACGTCGATCGCGGCGAGGAACGCGGCCAGGGTCTTGCCCGACCCGGTGGGTGCGGCGACGAGGGCATGGTGCCCTGCCTGGATCGCCGGCCAGGCTTCGACTTGCGCCGGCGTCGGGGCCGCGAAGGCGGACTCGAACCACTCCCGCACGGCAGGGTGGAAATGATCGAGCACGGACGACGGCATGGGTTTGATGTTGATGGCTCGCGGCGCAGCCGACGTCAATAGGGACGACGTTCGGCGCTTCAGCTTAGGTCGGCAGGCAACGACGTTACTTCATCGACAGTGTGTCTGCGTCCGTCGTGTAACGCCGGAACCCGTCGGCAGTGCATCCGTGACGCCAGATCGATCGTAGACGGTTCATCAACGCCACAGGAAGCCGTGATGATGAACCCCCCGACCCGATCCAACCCGAGCGCAGCCCAGCGCGCCGTCGTGCTCGGCGCCAGTCTGGCCGGCCTGCTGGCGGCGCGTGTGCTCAGCGAGCATTTCGACGAAGTCGTTCTGCTCGAACGCGACGCCTTGCCGGACCACGCCGCTCCCCGCAAAGGCACGCCGCAGGCGGTACACCCGCACGGGCTGCTGGCGCGCGGGCGCGAGGTGCTGGAACAACTGTTCCCTGGCTTCACGCAGGCGATGCTGGCGCGTGGTGGTCTGCTGGGAGACCTGCAACGCGACCTCGCGTTCGATGTCGGCCGGAAGCGCTTTGCCGCCGGCGTTGCCGGGTTGCCGGCCCTGGGCGCGAGCCGGCTCGCGATCGAGGCTGAAGTGCGCAGCCGCGTTCTGGCGCTGCCTGGCGTGCGCGCCGTCACCGGCGTGGACGTGCTCGCACCGCGCCTGGAAGGCGGGCGCGTGACGGCGGCGCGCTACGCACAGCGCCAGGAGGGTGCGGCAGTGCAGACCACCGAACACAGCGTCGACGCGAGTCTGGTGATCGACTGCACCGGCCGCGCGTCGCGTGCGCCGCAGTGGCTGCAAACCTGGGGCTTCGGCGCGCCGACGGAAGAACGCGTGCAGATCGGCATCTGCAACACCAGCGCCTACTTCAAGCGCACCGGCGCATGCGCCATCGGGCCGGGCCTGGAGAAGGTGGCGGCGTTTGGCGCGGTGACGAACGAGCAGCCGCGCCCTGGCGTGGTGATCGCGCAGGAACCCGGCGCCGATGGCGTGCCGCGCTGGGTGGTCGGCGTGGGCGGCTTCGCCGGTGACCATGCGCCGGCCACCCTGCAGGCCTTGCGTGAACGTGCGGCCGACATCGCCAGCCCGGAGCTGGTCAAGGTCACGCACGACGGCGAACTGATCGGCGACGTCATCCGCTACCAGATGCCCTACAGCCAGCGGCGCCACTACGAGAAGCTGGCCCGGTTTCCGGCCGGCTTCCTCGTGATGTGCGATGCGCTCACGAGCTTCAACCCGATCTACGGGCAGGGCATGACGGTTGCGGCGTGCGAGGCGCTCGCGCTGCGTGAGCAGTTGAGCAAGGGCAGCGATGCGCTGGCGCGCCGGTTCTTCCGTGCTGCGTCACGCGTCATCGATATTCCCTGGCAGCTCGCCGTGGGCGGCGACCTGTCGATCGCCACGGTGCCCGGCCCGAGGCCGCTGGCGGTGCGCATCGTCAATGCCTATGTGGCGCGCATCTACCGCGTTGCTCCGCACGACGCGCTGGTGAGCGCGGCGTTCCAGAAAGTGGTGCACATGCTGCAGCGGCCGCAGAGCCTGTTTGCGCCGCGCATCCTGTGGCGGGTGTTGTTCAACCCATCGGCTGCGGGCGCGGCGGCGCCGGTGATGCCAGCCGCTGCCGCGCGCGTCGGCACGTGAACCCCGCGCCGGACCAGCGCCGCCACGGCTGCGCAGCGGGATGGCTGCGCTGGGCAAGCCAGCGCCCGCGCGGTTCAGCAGGTGCACTCGTCAGAACACTATAGTAGGCGTCGTCGACGCCTGTGGCGCCGCCTTCAGCCACGAGGTCACCCGATGAACAGGCGCACAGCAGTCGGCATTCTTGCTGCACTCGGCGTTGCGCCGTTCATGGTCGTGGCACAGCCGGGCCGACGCGTTCCCGTGATCGGCTTTCTGCATCCGGGCTTCGAAGCGTCCGGCACGGGCCCCGGCAAGATCATGACCGGTCTGCTCGACGGCTTGCGGGCCTTGGCCTACGTCGAGGGCGAATCCATCAAGATCGAGCCGCGCTGGGCGCAGGGCAAAGCCGAGGCCTTGCCGGGTCTTGCGCAGGAGCTTGTCCGGCTCAAGGTCAACGTCCTGGTGGCGGTGAGCCCCATCGCGGTCCGGGCGGCGAAGGCCGCGACCAACGACGTCCCCATCGTGGCGCTGGACCTCGAATCCGACCCGGTCGCGAGCGGCTTTGTCGCCAGCCTGGCCCGGCCGAATGGCAACCTCACGGGGGTGTTTCTCGACCTTCCCGGCCTGGCCGCCAAATGGCTGCAATTGATTCGCGAGGTCACACCCGGGTTGCGGCGCGTCGACGTGCTGTGGGATGCGAACACCGGCGAGTCTCAGCTGGCGGCGATCAAGGCGGCGGCGCAGGCGATGGCGGTCAGTATTCAGGTCCTGGCCTTCCGCGATTCGAACGAGATCGACATGGTGTTCAACGCGAAGGCGCAGGAGCGATCGCAAGCCGTCGTGCAGTTGGGCTCGCCGCTGATCAACCTCAGCGCCCAGCGAATCGCCGGCATGCTGGCGGTGCGCAAGCTTCCGGCCATTTCGCCGTTCCGCAGTTTCCCCGAGGCCGGCGGCTTGATGTCCTATGGCCCCGACCTCCTGGCCACCTACCGCTCGTTGGCGCCCATCATTTCGAAGATCCTCAAGGGCGGCCGGCCAGGCGACGTTCCGATCGAGCAGCCGAGCCGTTTCGAGATGCTCGTGAACCTGAAGGCGGCCCAGGCGCTGGGCCTGACCATTCCGCAAGCGGTTCTGCTGCGCGCCGACGAGGTGATCCGCTGACGGCGCCGCGCCGCGCAAACGCCGTTCACCCCGTTTGCTCGCGTCATGCGTTCAACGCTTGTCGCAACTTCATTCGGGAGCAGATCATGGCGCAGGACAGCAGGACAAACGAGGGCAGGCAGGCCCTTCGCACGGTGTGGCACCGAGCCTGGCGGTGCCGCATCGCCGCAGCACTGACCTTTGGCGCGGCGGGTGCGGCGTTCAACGCGAATGCGGTGGGTTCACTGGTTGACGTCGTGTTGATCGATCGCGACGCCGCCAGCGTGCTCGACGTCTATCCGCACCGCGGCCGGCACTATGTCGCGGGCCGGCCCGGCGCGCGTTACGCGATCCGGGTCACGAACCGCACCGGCGAACGTGTGCTGGCGGTGATGTCGGTCGACGGCGTGAACATCGTCACCGGCCAGACGGCGGCCTGGAACCAGGGCGGTTATGTGCTGCAGCCCTGGGCCTCGCATGAAATCACCGGCTGGCGCAAGAGCACGCAGGAAGTCGCGGCGTTCGAGTTCGCCGCGCTGCCCGATTCCTACGCCGCGTTGACCGGCCGCCCGAACGACGTGGGCGTGATCGGCGTGGCGGTGTTCAACGAGCGCATTCCCGTGCCACGGCAACCGATGGCTCCGCAGGTGGGCCGGGCGGATGGTCAAGGCGCCCCGTTGGCCTCAGGCGCGGCACGCGAAGCCGAACGCGGGGAGCCGGCGGCGAAGTCGGCCGCTGCGGAAAACTCCGCCGTCGCCGCTGATGCCGCGCGTGCGCCGCTGCGCGAACGCAGCGAGCGGCTCGGCACCGCACACGGTGCGCGCGAAAACTCCTACGCCAGCACGACCACGTTCGTGCGCCGAAGCCCGCACCCAGCCGAGCAAGTGAGCCTGTTCTACGACCGCTACGAGAACCTGGCTCGGGCTGGCGTGTTTGCGCCAGCGGCGTTGCTCGGCCCGACGCCGTTTCCGCTCAGCCACAACGCCGGTTTTGTGCCGGACCCGCCGTTGCGGTGAGGCGCAGGCGGGGTCGGCTGCGCACTCCGACGGGGTCGACGCGGCTGTTCGGCGACATGAACGCGGTCGCATCGCCTGGGCCAGGGAAGATAGGCCCGAAGGAACCCGAGGTCTGCGGTCGGGCAACGCAGAGTCGGTTGCGGCCCACCAGGTGCGCGCGGGTCAGATGGCCTGAGCGTCGGCGACGTGTTACCCAGCCGACGTTGGGGATGCGCTGGCTTGGGACGGCGGCCGGCCATTTGCTGCCGGTGGTCGCAGCGGTACAAAGCCGCCATTGCATGACGCTGCCACGAGAAACAGATCCGCTCGTTCGTGGAACCTGAATCTCGTGCTGTCACCCAACGTGCTGGCGACGGCGTTTCGGTCAGGCGAAGGACAGCCGTGCCGCGAGGAAATCGACAAAGGCTCGCACGCTGGCCGGCTGCAGCCGCGAGGACATCACGGCATGCACCGGCAACGGCGGCAGGGTCCACCCCTGCAGCACCTGAACCAGGCGCCCCGCGTTCACCGCATCGCGCGCAAGTGCGTGCGACAGCACCGCGATGCCCAATCCACGCTCGGCGAGCAGGCGCATCAGTCCCAGATTGTTGGCGGCAATTCGACCACGAACCGTGACCTCCATCGCGCTGCCGTCGCGCGTCAGGCGCCACCGCGCCTCGCGCCCCGGCGCCGGAAGGTTGAGACACTCGTGTTCGACCAGGTCCGCCGGCTGCTGCGGCTCGCCATGCCGCTCCAAGTAGGCGGGCGCGGCAAACATCAGCATCTCGACCGTGCCGATGCGGCGCACGATCAGTTGATCGCCCTTGATGGCACCGATGCGGATGGCCACGTCGACATGCTCACCCACAAGATCGCGCAGGCCGGGCGACAGGTCGAGTTCGAAGGTGATGCCTGGAAAGCGGCGCGTGAACTCAGGCAGCAGCGGGCCGACATGGTTGACGCCCATGTCGACCGGCATCGACACGCGTACATGTCCCGTCGGTCCTGCGGCTGATTCGCGCAGCGCTTCCTGC
>JANNKS010000279.1:0-2662 GCA_031396425.1 Rhizobacter sp.
ACGCCGCCGCAACCGTAGTGGCCGCAGACGATGACGTGCTGTACCTGCAGCACCTCCACCGCGTACTGCAGGACCGAGAGCAGGTTCATGTCGGTCTGCACCACCAGGTTGGCGATGTTGCGGTGGACGAACATGTCCCCAGGCTCGGTGCCGGTGATGCGGTCGGGTGGCACGCGGCTGTCGGAGCAGCCGATCCACAGGAACTCGGGATGCTGACCTTCGGAGAGCCTTTCGAAGTAGCCGGGGTCCAAGTCCAGTTGTTCTGCCACGAAAGCCTGGTTGTTGCGCAGCAGTTGTTCGATTCGTCCGCTCATGGCTTCACTCCACAGATGGTGGAACGTGCTGCGGGTTTGGTACTGGGTGCGCAGCGGCGCTTGCATGTGGATAGGCAACCGCGCCAGGCGCGAGTTGGACGGCGCTTCGCATGTTCAAGGCTCCTGCAGCGGCAGCGGGAGCAGTTGCCCCAGCAAGGTCGGGATCAGCTCGCTGACGGTCGGGTGGATGTGCACGGCCCGCTGCACGACGCGGTATGAGGCATCGGCGGCCATCACGTCGAGCAGCGAGTGAACGATCTCGTCGCCTTCGATGCACAGCAGCGAAGCTCCCAGGATGCGTTCGGTCTGCGCGTCGACGAGCACCTTCATGAAGCCCTGAGTTTCGCCGCGCTCCTTGGCGCGGCCGACGCGGCTCATCGGCATCACGCCGACCAGCGCCGGCCGGCCGCTCGCCCGCACCTGGGCTTCGCTCATGCCGACGCGCCCGAGCGGCGGATCGATGAACAGCGCGTACGCGGGGATGCGGTCGTTCACGCTGCGCTGGCCCCCGTCGAGCAGGTTGGCGGCGACGATCTCGGAGTCGTTGTAAGCCGTGTGCGTGAAGGCCCCGCGGCCGTTGGCATCGCCCAGCGCCCAGACGCCAGGCACGTTGGTGCGCAGCTGATCGTCCACCGTGATGAAGCCGCGGATGTCGGTGGCGATGCCGGCGGCCTGCAGCCCCAGGTCGTCGGTGTTGGGCCGCCGGCCCACGGCCGCCAGCAGATGGCTGGCCGTGACCTCGTGTGCGACGCCGCCGACCTCGCACGACACCTGAATCTGGTCGACGCGGCGCACGACGCTTGCATCGCGCACGCCGAGCACGAAGCTCACGCCATCACGCTCCAGGATGCGCTGCACCTCGGCGCAGACCTCGGGGTCTTCGCGGGCGATCAGCCGGTCGGCGACTTCGAGTACCGTGACTTCGGCGCCGAAGCGCCGGAACATCTGCGCGAACTCCAGCCCGATGTAACTGCCGCCGACCACGATCAGGTGGTCCGGCAGCACATCCAGGCTCATGATGCTGGTGTTGGTCAGCACCGGAACGCTGTCGATGCCGGGCCAGTCCGGCAGCACGGCCCGACCACCGACATTGATGAAGACCTTCGGCGCTGTCAACGCCCGGCCGCCGACCTCGATGGCATCGGGGCCCGTGAAGCGGGCGTGTCCCCACACCAGGTCAAGCCCGGCGATGCCCTGCAGCCACTGCGTCAGGCCGTCGACGGACTGCTGCACGATGCGGTCCTTGCGCGCCATCACCGCCTTCATGTCCACGCTGACGGCCCCACCCAAGGTCACCCCGTAGTCTGCTGCGCGCCGGGCCACGTGGGCCGTGCGCGCACTGGCGACGAGCGTCTTGGTCGGCATGCAGCCGTCGTTGACGCAGGTGCCGCCGTAGTGTGCGCGCTCAATCAGTGCGACCTTCAGGCCCGACTGCGCCAGGCGCACGGCCAGGAAGGGCCCGGCCTGGCCGCTGCCGATGACGATGGCGTCGTGCGTGTGCATCGCGTCTCCAGGGCCCTTGGGACGGGTGGCTGCCGAACTGCCGCAGCAACTACTTTGTCATGACCGTCGACGTGATGGACTGCACCACGCCTGTGGCCGTGTCGAACTGCATCTTGCGGTCGGTGATGCCGTGGCGCTTGGCGATCCAGGCGAAATCGGTCCAGCTCGCCCAGACTGTCCCCGATTCGTCCTGCGTGACCAGCAGGCGCACCGGCCAGTCCAGCCCCGCGTTAGGGTTGGCGGTCAGGAACTGCGCGCCCAGCGGCGGGTTGCCGAACTCCAGCAGCGTCGAGGGCCGCAACTTGATGCCGGCCTTCGCGGCGAGCTGCGCCTGATCGACGGCCTGGAAGAACAGGATGCCCTTGGCCGCGATGTCGGCGCGGATGCGCGCGACGGTCTCGTCCACCGAGTAGTCGCTGCGCACGCGGATGATGCCGTCCGGACCCACGGTTTGCGCGTGCGCGGCGCCGAGGCAGGCCAAGGCCAGCGTGGCGCCGGCGAAGAAGTTTCGGGTCGTGATGTTCATGTCAATTGCTCGATCTTGATTGATGGGTTCGTGTGGATGGGGGTGCAGGCGGCTGGCTCAGCGGTGTTCGACCACGCCCTCGATCGGATCACTGGGCTCGCGCCAAGGCGAGCGTTCGACCATGCTCATGGTGTCGGCGTAACCGGCTTCGCGGCGCGCTTTGACGCCGCCTGGCGAGAAGTCGATGTCCTTGGTGTGGTCCTCGCCTTCCAGTCGCGGCGCCAGCAGATGGGCCACATGCATCGTGGTGCCGCAGCCCCACGATGAGAGCTCCTTGACTGCAGGGTCGGCCTGTTTGCCGGCCGGGAGCTGCTGCGTC
>JANNKS010000283.1:0-6477 GCA_031396425.1 Rhizobacter sp.
TCGGCGTGTTCCAGATGGTCTGCCGACAGCGCGCCGAACTCCGCCGCCAGTGCCGCGCCGCCCTGATTCGTGAGCTGGTCCGCATGCAGCTTCACCGGCAGGTCGTGCGCGCGGGCCGCTTCGAAGACCCGGCGCGTCTGCGCCGGCGTGAACGCGATGGTTTCGCAGAACGCGTCCACCGCGTCGGCCAGGTTCAGACGCGCCGCTTCGGGAATGATGTGTTCGACGATGTGATCGATGTAGTCATCGGCGCGGCCGGCAAATTCGGGCGGCAGCGCATGCGCGGCGAGCAGTGTGGTGCGCACGTTGATCGGGTGTGCCGTGCCGAGCTGTCGCGCGACGCGCAGCGATTTCAGTTCGGCTTTCATCGACAGGCCGTAGCCGCTCTTGATCTCGACAGTCGTCACGCCGTTCGCCATCAGCGCGTGGACACGCCGCGCTGATTGTTTCAGCAGGTCGACCGGGTTCGCCTCGCGCGTGCGGTCGACCGTCGAAAGGATGCCGCCCCCGGAGCGCGCGATCTCTTCGTAGCTGACGCCGCGTTGGCGCATCTCGAATTCCTCCGCACGGTCACCGGCATAGACCAGGTGGGTGTGGCAGTCGATCAGCCCGGGCGTGAGCAGCGCGCCTTCACCGTCGAGTTCGTCGCGCACCCGAATGCTCGGGTCCAGCGTGCTGATCGGTCCGATGCCGGCAATGAACCCCTTCGCGATCGTGACGAACGCCGGGGGCGACACCGCGCAGGTGTCGTCCACGCAGGTCACCATCCGCACATTGCGTATCAGCAGATCAATCGTCAGGGCCATGGCTGAATGCTAATCGCACCTGCGTTGGGGGTCGAATGGACCAGCGCATTCAGCACGTCGGCCCGACGGCCTGGAGTATGCGGTCGCGCAGCCACTGGTGCGAGTGGGTTCGTTCATGGCGCATGTGCCAGACCATCTCGACGTGAATCCCGGCCAGGCTGATCGGCAGTGCGCGCTCGACCAGCTCCTGCTGGTACCCGGTGGCCGCGACGAAGAAAGCCGGCAGCACGGTCAGCAAGTCGCTGTGGGCAACGACCCGGCCAGCGGTGAAGAACTGGTTCACGGTCAGGACGATGCGTCGGCTGCGCTGCAATTGCTGCAAGGCCTGATCGACCAGGCCATGCGGCCGCCCGGAGAAGCTCACGAGCAGATGGTAGGCGGCGCAGAAACGATCGAGCGTCAGTTCCTCCTGCGCCAGCACATGGCCGCGGCGCATCACGCAGACATATTCGCTCTCATACAGGCGCTGATGACGCAGCAGCGCGCTTGAACCTGCGGCCAGCAGGCCGGCAATCGTCGCGGGGAAGTGGCCCACCGCCAGATCCACCTCTCCGCGCTCCAGCAGCCCGTGCGGCTCGCGGGTCGTCAACGGCAGGACACGCAGGTTGGCCAAAGCCTGGCTGGTTTCGATCTGCGCCACCAGCGCCGGCATCAGCGTAGCAGCGATGGCATCGCCGGTGGCGATCCGAAAACTGATCGGTTTGAGGCTCGGGTCGAACTCGCCCGGATTGAAGGCGTCGTCCAGTTCGGCCAGGGCGCGGCGCACCGCTGGCCACAGGGCTTCCGCGCGCGGCGTCGGCCGGACTCCGAACGCGGCTCTGGTCAGCAAGTCCTCACCTACGGATTCGCGGAGTCTTTTCAACGAATTGCTCACCGCGGACTGGGTCAATGACAGGCGCGACGCGGCACGCGTGAGGTTGCGTTCTGACATCACGACGTCAAACACTCGCAGCAGGTTGAGGTCCAGATGACGGAAGTTCATGGCCCTGAGCATGCGCCTAAGTCAGCAATTCTGTAAATGTCAGTAATTCATAAACTTCGTCATCGAAATATCCAGGGTTTACCCTAAGATGCCGTCACGGGGACACTTTTCCCCTTTCTGACAAGGGAACACACCATGAACATTCTGGCAACGGCCTTCACCAATACCAACGCGCTGATCGGTGTCGCACGGACCAGCGACAGCCTGCTCGACGCCACCAGGGCGCTGTTGCGCCACCTGATGCCCCGGCGCACCGTGCCGGCCTCACACCGTGACCCGGTCCATGAAGCGGGCGAGGTGCGCCGCATGGCCGATTCGATTCGCGCCAGCGACCCGCGCTTTGCCGCCGACCTCTACGCCGCGGCCGATCGCCATGAGCGAATCTACGCTGATGCGACACTGTCGAATGATCCGCTGGGTCCGGCGCGCGCTGCGCCGGCGATGCGATGAGCACGCCGGTCCGCGTCCAGAAGACGCTGGTTCCGCCGGTGATTCGTGCGCCGCGCCTGGCCGATCCGATCGGCCGCTGGGCGGCCTGGCTGGTGCTGGCGATCCGTGCGTGCACGGCAGCACGACAGCCTGCTGAGCAGCGCACCCTCCGATCGCCCGAGGCAGCCCCGTGAATTTCCAGCCCCTTCGCTCTCCGGACCGATCGTCCTGGTTGAGCAGCGCGATGACCCAGGTCATCCGCTGCCTGCGCTACTTGGACCAGCTTATGAGCCGACGCGCCAACCGGCGCGCCAGCAGAACTTCGCCTCGTTGAAGCTTGCTGCCGCGCTGGCGACAGGGCGTTTGGGCTGGTTCAGCGCGCGAGACGCTGCTCGATCGCGGTTTTCATGGCGGACAACTCGACCGGCAGGTGATACGCGAGCTGCTCGAACAGCGCCCCGTGCAGCGCAACTTCGCGAGTCCAGGCACTGGTGTCGACGCCGGCCACTTGCTGGTACTGGACCGGCGTGAAGTTCAAGCCTGTCCAGTTCAGGTCGGCGTACCCTGGCGTCACACCCATGACGTGCTCGGCACCCTTGGCCTTGCCTTCGACACGCTCGATGATCCATTGCAGAACCCGCATGTTCTCGCCATACCCCGGCCAAACGAATTTGCCGTCCTGGCCCTTGCGGAACCAGTTGACGCAGTAGATCTTCGGCACCATGGCGCCGCCGGCCTGCAGCTTCTTGCCTAGATCCAGCCAGTGCTGGAAGTAGTCACTCATGTTGTAGCCGATGAACGGCAGCATCGCGAACGGGTCACGCCGGACCACGCCTTGCGCGCCCGCGGCCGCCGCAGTGGTTTCCGACCCCATCGTGGCCGCCATGTACACACCCTCGACCCAATCGCGTGCCTCGGTGACGAGCGGCACCGTGGTCGAGCGCCGGCCACCAAAGATGAAGGCGTCGATCGCCACGCCTTTGGGGTTGTCCCATTCCGGGTCGAGTGCCGGGTTGTTGACCGCCGCGACCGTGAAGCGTGAATTCGGATGCGCTGCCTTGGCGCCGGTCTCGCGCGCCAGCGCGGGCGTCCAGTCCTTGCCTTGCCAGTCGATGAGATGGGCGGGTGGGGTGTCGGTCATGCCCTCCCACCAGACGTCGCCATCGTCGGTCAGTGCCACATTCGTGAAGATCACGTCTCGTTTCAGACACGCCATGCAATTGGCGTTGGTCTGCTCGTTCGTGCCCGGGGCCACGCCGAAATAGCCTGCCTCCGGATTGATGGCGTACAGGCGGCCGTCGCTGCCCGGCTTGATCCAGGCAATGTCTTCACCGATCGTCGTTACTTTCCACCCTTCCATGCCGGCCGGCGGGACCAGCATCGCAAAGTTGGTTTTGCCACAGGCGCTCGGGAAGGCCGCCGCCACGTGATGTTTCTTGCCTTCAGGCGAAGTCACACCCAGCACGAGCATGTGCTCGGCCAACCAGCCCTGGTCGCGGCCCATCGCGCTGGCAATGCGCAGCGCCATGCATTTCTTGCCCAGCAGCGCGTTGCCGCCATAACCGCTGCCGTAGCTCCAGATTTCCTGCGTTTCGGGGAAGTGGACGATGTACTTGGTTTCGCTGCAAGGCCAACTCACGTCCTTCTGACCCTCCATGAGCGGTGCGCCGACGCTGTGCATACACGGAACGAAATGGCCATCGGAGCCGAGCACGTCGAGCGCCGCACGCCCCATGCGCGTCATGATCTTCATGTTGACGGCCACATAGGGTGTGTCGGACAGTTCCACGCCGATATGAGCGATCGGCGAGCCCAGCGGCCCCATGCTGAACGGCACCACGTACATCGTGCGTCCGCGCATGCTGCCCTTAAACAGCGCGCGTTCGCCGGTCTGCAGCAGCGTGCGCATCTCGGCGGGAGCCATCCAGTTGTTGGTGGGGCCGGCGTCTTCCTTGCGCTGCGAACAGATGAAGGTGCGGTCTTCGACGCGCGCCACGTCGCTCGGGCTGCTGCAGGCCAGGTAGCTGTTCGGGCGCAGTTTCGGATTGAGCCTCTTGAAAGTGCCGCCGGCCACTAGTTGCGCGCAAAGGCGGTCGTATTCGGCGCTGCTGCCGTCGCACCAGTAGACATCGCGGGCTTCGGTCAGCGCCGCCATCTTGCCCACCCAGTCGACCAAGGCGGCGTGTTGTACATGGGCCGGCACGTTCAGGCGCAAGCCATCGATCGCAGGACGATTCATCACGTTTCCAATCACAGAAGTAAAAAAGCGGGATTGGGCAAGTCGAACAGGCCAGGTTCGCAGGCCCGCATCGACTAGCCCAATACCGCTGGGTGCAGGGTCCCAGCCCATGCGCTGAAACCCCCTTGCGGCGTGCCGGCTGTTCGAGCCTGGGCACACCTTACCAACGCCGGTAGAGGCATTTTCAAAGCAGTGTAATTCCGTGGTAACCACCGACCTCCGGGGGTGCAATGCAAATCCGGAATAAAGTCATGCGTCAATCGGCGGGCCCGGATAACGCGCTTGACAAGCGTGCCGAATTGCAGGCCGTCGCTAGACACTGCGGCAATAATCCGCCCGATGCTGCGCCGCCGCTCCCTGTTGGCTCTGGGCTTGACCAGCGTGCCGCCGATCGGCTGGACGCAGCAGCGCCGCTCGCTGGTCGACCCGATGCGCCTGGGCGTCGATGTTGCGCTGATCGATTCCGGCCTGGCGCCGGCCTTGCAGCGTGGTTTCGGGCGCGACACCGGTATCGCCGTCAAACTGATCCCCGGAACCGCGCAGGCGCTGCTGCCGGCGCTGGAACGCGGCGAGCTCGATGCCGCAATGACGAACGCCCCGGCACTCGAGGCTCAATTCGAAGCGCAAGGCTTCGTGCACGAACGCGCGATCTTGGCAAGCAGCGAGTTCGTCATCGTCGGCCCGTTGCTCAAGCCGGCAGAAAAGAGCAAGGGCAAGATCAAGGCCAAAGACAAACCGCGCGACCCCGCCGGCCTGCTGGGTGCCGCCTCCGCAGTCGAGGCGCTGCAGAAACTGCGCGACGCCGCCTCGGTAGACGAATCGATCCGCTTCCTGTCGGCGAACGACGGTTCGGGAAGCCATGTGGCCGAGCAGGCCGCATGGCGCGCCGCCGGGATTGCGCCGGCGCTGCCCTGGTACCAGATCGCCCGCGGCTCGTCCGAGCTGCTGCGCCAGGCGCGCGAACTGGCTGCCTATGCGATGGTCGACCGCGGCGTCTGGCTTGCCCAGGGCGGCGCGCCGCTGGCCCTGCTGGTGCAAGGCGACTCCGGCCTGCGCGTGCCGGTGCACGTGATGCGCGGCTTCCGCGCCAATCACCCGGCGGCGCGGTTGTATGCCAGGTGGATCACCGGGCCGAAGGGGCGTGCGATCGTGGCCGGACAACGCGGCTATCGGGTGACGACCGAATGATGCGCTGTGCGACTGTGCGGTGGGCTGTTCGAGCTCACCGAGCCGAGCCGCCCCAATCGAGACCCCAACGGTGTGCTGCGGAGGTCTGCCCCGTCAAAGGCCACGAGCGCGCACCACGCCGGCCGCGGAACCGGCCATGAACGGACAGCTGCTGAGCCTGAACGTGGCGCGCGCCGCCGAGATTCAGATCGACGGCCGCCGGGTGCTGAGCGCAATCGGCAAGCGTCCGGTTTCAACCGCGCTGGCGGTCGGCCTGCGCGGTCTGGCCGAAGACGAACAGGCCGACCTGTCGGTGCATGGCGGCCTGTCGAAGGCGCTCTATGCCTACCCGAGCGAGCACTTCCCGTTCTGGCAGACCGTGCGCGCCCAGACCGGCGCGGCCGGCTGGGGAGAATCTTTGGCACCCGGAACGATGGGCGAAAACCTGACGCTCGCCGGCCTGCTGGAAAGCCAGGTCTGGATCGGTGATGTGTTGCGGTTCCCGAACTGCAGCCTCGCTGTCAGCGAACCACGCTTTCCTTGCTTCAAATTCAATGCCGCAATGATGAATGCGAATGCCTGGTGTGGCTTCTACCTGGCGGTTCGCGACCCGGGCAGCTTGCAGGTCGCAGACCGATTCGAGCTGATTCCCGGCCCGCGCGAAGTGGGCATCCCGGAGCTGTTTCGCGCCCGCGCGGGTGGCGCCACCCGGTGAGCGCGGCGCGCACCGGTGGTGCGGCGAAACACGGACACGCTACATTTGTGCGCGCAGTGCCAACGAACTGCCGCGGTCAAGACCCCCATTCATTCGGAGACACCATGAGCATCATCAGTTTTTTCAAGGAAGCCGGTCA
>JANNKS010000292.1:0-9723 GCA_031396425.1 Rhizobacter sp.
GTACCACCTTGGGCGGAATGCGGCCGCTCTGCTCGCCCACGGCGAGCAGACGAAGCGACACATGCGTCGTCAGGCCCTGCCGCTCGAACGCGCGCGACACGGGTTGGCCTTCACGGATCTCGCGCGCGGCGCGTTCAAGGCCGTGGCGCAGCAACGGCGACAGCAGGCCGCCGGCCATGTCCAGCGCGGCGGGCAGCGCGATGCCGCTCTTGAGCAGCATGCCCAGCGTGCGATAGAAGCGGCCGAGCTCGTAGACGCGCAGCCGGTCGCCCACGCCCGGCACCTTCCAGAGCTGCGGGCCGAGCCAGCGGTGCACCGCGGGGCGCGTGAACATGAAAGCGGCCGCGCCACAGAGCACTGCGATGCCGGTCAACGCCGCGGTGGCATGTGTTTCCAGCAATTGCCCCCAGCCGACCAGCACGCGGGTGAGGAACGGCAGTTGGCTGCCGATCTCCTCGTAGATGCGGCTGAACTTGGGCACCACGTAGAACAGCATGAAGGCGCTGACCAGGACGCCGACCCCCATCAGCATCAGCGGATACACCGACGCCGACGCCACCTTGCGCCGAATCCGGTCGAGCTGGTGGTGGTACTCGAGGAAACGCGCAATCGCCTCGCGGATGTCGCCGGTGCGCTCGGCGGCGCGAACGCTGGCGACGAACAGTGGCGGGAAGCTCGAGCCCTGGCGTTCGAGTGCGTCGGAAAAACTCTGCCCGCGGTGCAGGTCGGCGCGCAAGGCGCTCAGCGCCGCGAGCGCACCCCGGCCCTGCTCCTTGTCGACCAGCAGGTCGATCGCTTCAACGAGCGACAGGCCCGCGTCGAGCAGCGACACGAGTTCCTGGATGAACAGGTCGAGCGCAAACACCGGGCGCGCACCGGCGAACCCCGGCAGCACCGGATAACGCGCCTTCACCGAGACGATGCTCAGGCCCTGGCCGATGGCATCGAGCCGCGCCGCCGCGGCGTCATTCGCCTCGATCGTCAGTTGCACCACATCGCTGGTGCCGCGCAGGGCCTTGACGCTGAATTTCGCCATGGTCTCGCGCTACCAGTTCGTGATGTCGGCGTCTTCCCCGGTGCCGCCGGCGCGGCCGTCCTTGCCGAACGAGAGCAGGTCGAATTCGCCGTGCTCTCCGGGCGACTTGTACTGGTAGGCGTTGCCCCAGGCGTCGGGCGGCGGCACCTTGCGCAGGTACGGCCCGGTCCACTTCGGCTCGTTGTTCGGCTTCACGAACAGCGCGGCCAGCCCCTGCTCGGTGCTCGGGAAGTGCCCCGTGTCGATGCGGTACTGCTCGAGCGCCTTTTCGAAACCGTCGATCTGCGCGCGCGCCGCCTTGATTTCCGAGCGGCCGATCTGCGAAAAGTACCTCGGGCCGACGTAGCTGGCGAGCAGCCCGATGATGACCATCACGACCAGCAGTTCGAGCAGTGTGAAGCCCGGCGTTCGGCGCCGGCGCGGCTGGGCTGCGCCGGGTCTGGGCAGCAGCGCGGGTATTGCATGGACCATGGTGTTGCTCAACGGGTGGGAAGGGCGGCGAAGCGGCGGCGCCTATTCGCGCGGCGGGTGCTTGTTGAGTTTTCGTTGCAGCGTGCGCCGGTGCATGTTGAGCGCGCGCGCGGTGGCCGAGATGTTGCCGTCGAAACTTGAAAGCACGCGCTGGATGTGTTCCCACTCCAGGCGGCAGACCGACAGCGGCTTGGTGCTTGGTGGTGGCGCGTCGGGGTCGGCGCGGCGTTGTTCGAACGCCGCGACGATCTGGTCGGCATTGCTCGGTTTGGTGAGGTAGTGCGTGGCGCCGAGCTTGATGGCCTCGATGGCGGTGGCGATGCTGGCGTAGCCGGTGAGCAGCACGATGTTGGTGTTCTCGTCGGCGGCCTTGAGGTGCCTGACCAGCTTCAGCCCCGACATGTCGGGCAGGTGCAGGTCGAGCACCGCGAATTCGGGCGTGTTGGCGTCGATGCGTTGCATCGCCGACGCGCCGTCGTGCGCCGTTTCGACCGCGTAGCCGCGTGCTTCGAAAGCGCGCGCCAGCACCTGGCAGAAGATTCGGTCATCGTCGGCCAGCAGCAGGCTGGGGCGTTCAGAAACTGAGGCTTCCATCGCTTGGGCTTCCTGAAGTTTGGATCGTGATGGCACGCAAGGGCAAACGAATCTCGGCGCACGCGCCACCGCCGAGCCGGTTCGTCAAACGAAGCGAGCCGCCCAGGCGTTCCAGGGTGCTCACGCTGAGCAGCAGGCCCAGGCCGAGGCCGCCTTGAGGCCCCCTCGTGGTGCCGGCCTGCTTGCCCAGGCGCTCGAGCACTTCTGCGGGGAACCCCGGGCCGCGATCGCGCACGGCGATGTGCAGGTCGGGCCCGGACCAGTCTGCGCTGATGTCCACCTGGCAGGGCGAGGCATGCACCGCGTTGTCGATCAGATTCGTGATCGCCTGGCGCAGCGTTTCTTCAGCCACGATTTGCGGCGGGAGGGTCACCGGGTCGATCGACGCCGTCAGGCTGGCGCCCGGATGCAGCACCCGCGCGCGCTCGACGATCGCGCCGATGAACTGGTCCAGGCGCGCACCGAGCGCCGATTCGGCGCGGCGCTGGCCTGCCGCACTGGCGAGGTTGGAGACGATCTGCTTGCTCGCGCCAAGCTGGTCGTCGAGCAGTTGCAGGTCGCGCATCAGCTCGGGTTTGGCGCCGTGCTCGCGCTTCAGTTCGGCCACCACCACCGCCATCGTCGAAAGCGGTGAGCTGAGTTCGTGCGCGTACCCGGCCGCGAGCGCACCGATCGCCACCACCGACTCGTTGCGCATCTGCGCATCGCGAGCGTCGGCGAGCAGACGCTCGTGCAGGTGCAGCGCGCGGTGCATGCGGTTGACGAAGAAGGCCAGCAGCGCCGCCGTGAACAGGTAGTTCACGACCATGCCGTTTTCATGCAGTTCGTAGACGTGCGTCTCGCCCGCCGGATGGAACAGCGGCACGTGGTGGAAGCGCAGGAACACGTAGGCCAGCATTGTCGAGACGGCGGTGATCCAGACCCAGCGCGGCGCCAGTGCCGAAGCGGCGATCGCCATCGGCAGCACGAACAGCGGTGCGAACGGGTTCGTCGAGCCGCCGGTGAAGTACAGCACCACGGCAAACAACAGGATGTCGAGGTGCGCCTGCAGGAACAGTTCGAGCGCGCTCACCCGGGGCGCGTTGCGAACGCGAACCCAGGTCGCCACAGCGACTAGCGCTTCGAACGCCAGCAAGGCGATGACCGGCGCCAGCGGCACCTGCACGTCATGTCGCAGCGTGACGACGAGCAGCGTCAGCGCCTGCGCGATCGGTGCGAAGACGCGCAGGAATGCGAGCAGGCGCAGCCCCTGCAGCGTGCCGTGCTGCGCCGCCACCGGCGTGGCGTGGGGCAGCGGTGCATCGAAGCGCGCGGAGTCAGCTGTGGTGGCGATGTTCAAGGTTCAAGCTCGGGTGGCGGGCCGGCGACGCGTTGATGCACCACCCGGCATGACCCGCAGCCGCCGGATGGATGGCGGCCGCGATCGGCTTGCGAGGCGTGCGGCATGGTGTCGCAGGGAGTTAAGTTTCGTAAGGGTTCGAGCCGTGAGGCTTGAGCGGGATCAATGCATCACTTGCGCTGCATCAAATGACGCGCAGGCCGTGGCCGACCGACGGCGTTCGGGTCGAGCCGCAGGCCGCATGCGCGTGTGCCCCCTCAGATGCAGGTGTTCGATGCCCCACGACTCAATCTCCTTCACTCGGCAACGCCGGTCGGCGCCCACGCAGGTGCGCAGTGGCGGTGAGCGGCCGACCGGCATGACGCTCACCCCTGAAGTCCCCTGCGACAACTTGCCGCATGCGACCAACTGTCACATTGTTGACAGCGAGTTGCGTTCTTAACATCCCTAACGCCAGGAGTTGTTTTGTGCGTTTCAGGTCCGGCATCAGCGCCGGAACGGAACCCACGCAACGGCTCCAGCACAACGTCGCCCTGAGGAACAAAGCACACGCGCGCCACGCCAGGCGCCGCTGCAGATCAGGGTGGTTCGATGGTCACAAGGGCGGGGGGTACGACATGAGCCAGACTTCCAACACCGGGCGCGGAGAAGCTTCCGCCGCGGTCGAATGGGTTCGCGCATCGAGGCTGGGCAAAGCACTGGCTGTCACCGGCCTGGCGCTGTTGGCGGCCACGCAGGCGCAGGCGCAGATCAGTTGCGCGCGAACGCTCACCGCCGACGTGGTGACGATCGACATGCCGATTCTCAACAACCGGCTCGGCGCGTCGAACGTGAACGGCATGATGTTCGCGCTGCGCGGCGACGTCGTCCAGCGCACGACCAACAAAACCGAAAACCAGGGTGGTGCGCTCACGGCCGGGAATGTGAAGCTGCGCGACGACAAGCGCCCGCGCCCGCTGGTGCTGCGCGTCGCGGCGGGGGACTGCCTGGACGTCAACTTCCAGAACCTGGTGTCGCCGGCGCCGAACCCGCTGAATGCGGATGTCGACCGCGACGGCATCGGCAACGACCCGAACCCGGTCACCGCCGACGGCAACCCGCAGGTCAACGTCTTCGTCGACGAGCAGGTCGCCGACCGGCGCACCAGCTTCCACGCCAACGGCATGCAACTGCGCGGAGGCATTTCGAGCGACGGCTCTTTCGTCGGCGCCAATGCCTCCAGCCTGGTAGCGCCGGGGGGCACGGCCGTCTACCGGCTCTACGCCGAACGCGAGCAGGTCTACCAGGTGATCAGCCACGGCGCGCTGGTGGGCTCCGACGCCAACCAGGGCAACACTGCGAACGGTCTGTTCGGCCAGATCATCGTCGAGCCGCCGCGCGCCAGGATCTATCGCGGCAAGGTCACCGAGGAAGAAATGCGCCTCGCGACGCGCACGCGCGCGGTCGCGAATCTCACCAGTGCCGGTTGCCCGAAGTTTGGCGACTTCGTGCCCGGCTCCACCACCCGCAAGTACTGCCAAACCTTGGGTGGCCACCCCGTGCTGGACTACGAGGCGACCTACCCGGACAGCGGGTCGTGGAGACGCGAAGGCAAGGGTGGGCTGCCGGTGCTCAACATGATCCAGGGCAACCGGATCGTGCACAACGAGGTGGATGCGATGATCGTCGGCCCGAATGCCGACGGCAGCTTCCCCGCCAGCACCTATCCGCTCGAATCGATCGGCAAGCGCAACCCCGCCTACCCGAACCGGCTCGAGCCGTTCCGCGACTTCGCGCAGGTATGGCACGACGAAGTGGCGAACGCCCAGGCCTTTCCGGGCTTCTACACCGCCGGCTTCCAACCACCGGCCGGGCAGACCCAAGATCCCCTGAGCACCGTGTTCGCCTACCTGCTCAAGGGTGTGCGCGACAAGTTCATGATCAACTACGCGTCGGGCGGCATCGGCACCGAAATCCTGGCCAACCGCCTCGGCGTCGGGCCGATGCACGACTGCCTCAACTGCGCCTACGAAGAGTTCTTCCTGACCGCCTACACGGTCGGCGACGTCGGGCAGTTGGTGGACATCCCGGCGAACGCCGGGCTGGAAACGATCACGCCGCAGAACGTGTTGAACATCCTGCTGTTCCTGAAGGGTGGACCACTTGCGCCAACGCTGTCGAGGGCCGAGCAGCAGTTCGTCGAGGCGCTGGGCCCGAAGGCCACCCAGGTGCTCTACCCGGGTGACCCGGCGAACGTCAACCACAGCTACACCGGCGACTTCGTCAAGTACCGCAACACCCACAACGGTTTCGAGCAGCACGTGTTCCACCTGCACAACCACCAGTGGCTGTTCAACCCGAACGACGACAACTCGAACTACATCGACGCCCAGGGCATCGGCCCCGGCATGGGCTACACCTACGAGATCGCGAACGGCGGTTCGGGCAACCGCAACAAGTCGGCCGGCGACGCGATCTACCACTGCCACTTCTACCCGCACTTCGCGCAGGGCATGTGGCACATGTGGCGCAACCACGACGTTTTCGAGGCGGGCACGAAGTTGGCGGTTTCCGGAGCCGGCTTCCACGCGGCGCCGTTTGCACTCAAGAGCGGCAAGCCCGCGGTCGGCGCGCGCGCGTTGCCCGACGGTGAAGTGATCGCCGGCGCGCCGATTCCTGCGGTCGTTCCGCTGCCCGGCAAGGCATTGCCGCCGATGCCCGCTGCAGGCGTGACCGTCAAGCCAGTCGCCCGCGGCCTGGGCCAGGCGCCCAGTTCCAGCCAGGCCGTGCTGCCCTACGACGTGATCAAGGGTGCCGACGGCATCTTCGGCACCGCCGACGACGTGAACCCCGGCTATCCGTTCTGGATTGCCGGCATCGCGTGCGGCGCGAGCGACCCCGACTGCGAGCAGGGCATCGTCGGCCAGCGTCCCTCGACGCCGCCGATGGACATGTTGACCAAGCGCCAAGCGCAGTTGCTCGCGGGCCTTGCCGTTCCGCTGACAGCGGAAGTCGCCGAGGGCTTCCCGGCGGGCGGTGTCGAACCGTTCAAGAGCTACTCCGCCGCGATGAAGACCAACTTCGTCAACCTGGCGGGCGACTACACCCAGATGCACGGTGGCCTGCCGCGCCATGCGCTGCACGGCGTGAAGGCCGGTGGCCGGGCCGGCCCGACGATTGCCGGCATCGTCAGCCCGGTGGACCTGACCAAGGCGATCGCCAAGGCCAAGCCCGCGTACTACCCCGAGGGCGGCACCGAAGTCGAGCGCACCGCGATGGCCGTGCACTCGAAGTTCAACATTCCCAGCTACGGCGTGCGCACCGACGGCACCGTGCAGGCCGCCGACTTCCAGCTGAACGGCCTTCCGGCGGTGCCTGGGGCACCGTTCAGCGACGGCTGCCGCGACGACGTCGGCGCGCCGATCACTTCGAACGGCACGAACCGTTTCAACGGCGGCGGCACGCGGACCCAGATGCACAACCTGCAGACCGGCCCGTTCGGGGCCTACACGCCGCGCGTCTACAAGGGCGCCAACATCCAGTACGACGCGGTGATCAACAAGGTCGGCAACCACTACCCGCAGCAGCGCATCGTGTCGCTGTGGGAAGACGCGCTGCCGGTGATCGAGAAGAACAAGCCGGGCGAGCCGCTGGTGATGCGCCTGAACACCTTCGACTGCGCGATGTACCACCACACCAACCTGGTGCCGGAAACCTACGAGATGGACGACTACCAGCTGCGCACGCCCACCGACATCATCGGCCAGCACATCCACCTGCCGAAATGGGATCTGACCTCGACCGACGGTGCCGCGAACGGCTGGAACTATGAAGACGGCACGCTCGCCGCGGGCGCGGTGCGCGAACGCATCGAGGCGATCAACTGCTTCAACGGTCACGGCGGGTGCAGGTTCGGCGCCATCGGCGGGCCAGTCACGGGCGCGGAGCTTCATGCCGCCACGCACCCATTCTTCCCCGCAACCGGTCCCGGCAACGTCGACTGGAGAGGCGCACGCACCACGCTGCAGCGCTGGTTCGCCGACCCGTTGCTGAACGTCCAGGGTGTCGACCGCGGCCTGGGCATCGTGTTCACGCACGATCACTACGGCCCGTCGAGCTTCCAGCAGATCGGCCTGTACTCGACGGTGCTGATCGAGCCGGCGCGCTCGACCTGGAAGCACAGCGAGACGGGCGCGGGCCTAGGCTGCACGAATGCGGTCAATACAACGCTGCCTGCGGCGAGCGTGAACGTGACCAGCACGCCATGCCGCAACGACGGCGGCCCGACCTCGTGGCAGGCCGCGATTCTGGACGGCGATCTGGACGGTGACGGCAAGAACGACAGCTACCGCGAGTTCTATCTCGAATACACCGACTTCCAGCATGCGTACGAGGCCGGCGTGTACGTTGCGGCGGGTACCTCCGGTCAGCCCAACGGGAACCGCGACGAGAAAGAATACCTGGCCTTTTCCCCGGCATTGCAGTCCCTCTTTTATCCAGCGGCGCAATTAGGCGAGTTCATTCCGCCTGCTGCCCCGGCCGACGGCCTGTTCCCGGCCGGCCTGGACACGTTCCGCTTCGCGATCGCGCCGCCGCTGATCACGCCGAAGATGCCGATCTTCCCGGTCCTGACGGTCGAGAAGGCGGTGACTTTCGCCAACGGCGCGCTGAGCGCTCCCCCCGTCGCCGTCGAGGGCGACGGGTTCGTGCGCCAGTGCATCCAGCGCCCGTGCCCGACCTCGATCGACTTCCTCGAACCCGGCACGTTCGTCGTCAACTACCGTAACGAGCCCGGCGGCCTGCGCGTGTACGACCCGGCCCAACCTGGCCCTGACGGCAAGAACGGCGCCCAGGCCGTCGGGCTGAAGGGCGACCTCGCCTATGTGTTCCAGTCACGCACCGACCGCGCGATTGCTGACCTGAACCGGATGCCCGCCAAGGGGAATGTGGCGAACCCGCCTCTCGAGGCCAGCATGCTGCCGGCAACGAACAAGGCGGCCACCACCTTCCCGCCGCACATCAACGCCGCCGGCTTCGAGCCGGGCGATCCGTTCACTCCGCTGCTCCGAACCTACTCGGGCGACCGCGTTCGCATCAAGGCGCAGGCGGGTGGCGACGAAGAGGAACACAGCGTCTCGGTGCACGGCATGAAGTGGCTCAAGACCGGCTCGGGCTTCGGGCGCGGCCCGAATTCTGGCTGGGTCAACCAGTCCGCGGGCGGCATCTCCGAGCAGTTCGCGTTCGCCTCGCCGGTGTTCATGGACTTCAGCCAGCGCGGCGGCGTGGCCGACTACCTCTACATGATGGACGCCATGCAAGACGGCATCTGGAACGGCAACTGGGGCATCATGCGCAACTACAACACCAAGCGCGCCGACCTGTTCGCACTGCCGAACAACGTGCGCCCGGTGCAGCCGTTCAACCGCTTCGCCTTCCAGAATGGCGACCGCGCCGTGTGCCCGCAGGGGGCCCCGGTGAAGACGTTCGACATCACTGCGGTGGCGGCGAACCTCGCGTTGCCGGCGGTGCCCGGCGTGACCATCACGCCGACGGGTGACCAGGTGCTGCGCGCTGCGACGCCGTCGCTCGAGCTGGGTCAGCTGCCGGTGAACGTGAATATCAATTCCCTTCACTCGGGCGGCCTGCTGACCGGCACCGGCACGCTGGTGTCGAACCCGCGCACGTCGACGGTGAAGGGCACGGCGCAGGGCATCACGGTGAACGAAACCGGCCCGCTGCACGACCCGACCGCGATGATGTACGTGCTGACCGGCGACCTGGACGCGGCCGGCAAGTTGAAGGCCGGCGTGCCGGTCGAGCCGCTGGCGCTGCGCGTCAACGCTGGCGACTGCGTGCAGGTCACGCTGCGCAACCGCCTGCCGGCAACGGCGCCGGACCTGCCGAACTACAACCAGTTCCGCCACACCGTGAAGCGCGACCGCCTCGATGACGAAGGGTCGACGGTGTTCGGCGTCAACCTGGTTCGCCCGTCCAGCGAGGTGGGCTTCCACACCCAGTTGCTGGAGTACGACGTGACGCGCTCCGACGGCATGAACGTCGGCGTGAACCCGGTGCAGACGGTGGCGCCGGGCGGCACGCCCAAGACCTACACGTTCTACGCCGGCGACCTGCGCCTGGCCGAATTGCCGACGATCGGCAACCCGAATCTGTACAACCTCGACGCGATCCTGTCGACGGCGGTGGAGTTCGGCCCGGTCAACGTGCTGCCGGCCGACAAGATCAAACAACCCCAGAAGGGTCTGTACGGCCAACTGGTGGTGCAGCCGCGCGGCGCACGCTTCGT
>JANNKS010000311.1:0-1684 GCA_031396425.1 Rhizobacter sp.
CCCGCGGGTCTCGGACTGGGTGGCCTTGGTTACGGTGGGTGGCGCCGCTTTCAACTCGCCCGCGGCGTCGCCCTGGCGGTCTTTTAAGACTTCGGTACCGGTCTCGATGTTGCGGGCATCGCCCGCACGGCTGCCGTCGCGCTGCTGCGCGGCCTTGACGGACGGAGTGAAGGCGATGTCGGCGAAGGCATGGGACATGACGGGCTCCGGGAAGCGCAGCGCAACGGGCTGCTGCGGTGCCGTCACTGTGCCGCAGAGCAGGACGAAACAGAATCCACGCCGGAACCAAGTGTCTCTTTCCAAACCTGGAATGATGACCATGTGAACGCGGCGGCAACGCGCGAAGAACCGGCGCAAGTCCCGCGGCGCTGTCAGTGCGGCAGTTCAGGCGACTGTCATCGAACGGCAGGTTTGCGGCCTATTGCTTGCCGTTATCCTGAGCGTTCCGGCGCTGTGGCGATTTGCCGGGGATCAACCCACAGCGGGGCCTTCAGCAGTTGGCGACCAATACCCAGTGCAGCGGATGGAGCCCTGACGCAGTCAATACCGTCAGATGGAAGCATCCCATCAAGACCCGGGGATGCGAAGCAAAGTGCAAATCGAAAAACCCGGGACCGATCACGAAGCTTTCACGTCCTCAATGAGACCTGCAAGCTATTCGATTGCAGGGCGTTTCTTGACCCGTCATTCCCACTCGATCGTCGCAGGCGGCTTGCTCGACACGTCGTACGCCACCCGGTTGATGCCGCGCACTTCGTTGATGATGCGGCTCGACACTTTTTTCAGCAGTGCGTAGGGCAGTTCGGCCCAGTCGGCGGTCATGAAATCGCTGGTCTGCACGGCGCGCAGCGCCACCACGTGTTCGTAGGTGCGGCCGTCGCCCATCACACCGACGCTCTTGACCGGCAGGAACACGGCGAAGGCCTGCGAGGTGAGTTCATACCAGGTCTTGCCGCTGCCGCTGTCGCCCACGCCTTGTTCGCGGAAATTGCGCAGCTCTTCGATGAAGATTGCATCGGCGCGGCGCAGCAGGTCGGCGTACTCGCGCTTCACTTCCCCGAGGATGCGCACGCCCAGGCCCGGGCCCGGGAACGGATGGCGATAGACCATGTCGTGCGGCAGGCCGAGTGCAACGCCGAGTTCGCGCACCTCGTCCTTGAACAGTTCGCGCAACGGCTCGAGCAGCTTGAGGCCCAGCGTTTCGGGCAGGCCGCCGACGTTGTGGTGGCTCTTGATCGACGTGGCCTTCTTCGTTTTCGTGCCTCCCGACTCGACCACGTCGGGGTAGATCGTGCCTTGCGCGAGCCACTTCACGCCCCCCATGCCTGGCCGTGCGTTGCTTTGGGCGAGCTTGCGCGCCTCGGCCTGGAACACCTCGACGAATTCGCGGCCGATGATCTTGCGTTTTTCTTCCGGATCGCTCACGCCCTTGAGCGCACCCAGGAACTGCTCGCTCGCGTCGACGTGCACCACCTTCGCGTGCAGGCTTTTCTCCGATTGGCCGGCGAACATCTCCATCACCAGCGCGCCCTCGTTCAGGCGCAGCAGGCCATGGTCGACAAAAACGCAGGTCAGCTGGTCGCCGATGGCGCGGTGGATCAGCGCTGCGGCCACACTCGAGTCCACACCACCCGACAGGCCGAGGATGACTTCTTCCTTGCCCACCTTCGCCCGGATGCGCGCC